>JAYTFQ010000179.1:0-20071 GCA_043734225.1 Anaerolineales bacterium
GTTTCCACCAAAGTTTTCTTTGATGGCTGCGATGGCGCCGGCTAGCGCGGCATCACGCGTTCAATGCGACTATCGGGCACCAGCCAGATGGCGGCAACAATGGCGTACAGCAGGCCGGATACCAGCGGCTGCACAAATGCCAGCGGGATCGCCACGATATAGAAGACCAGCGAGATATTGCCCTTACGGTTGTCGGCCAGCGCCACGCCCAGGGTGGAATCCTGGCCGTGAACGGCCACCAGCAGCAGGGCCAGCACGGTGAACGCCAGCGCCGAGCCCAGCAGCACCACGCCATACAGCGCCACTGGCAAGGCGGCGAAATTGGCGGCGCCCATCCAGTTGGTGACGAACGGCACCAGCGACAGCCAGAACAGCAAATGCAGATTGGCCCACAGCACGCCGCCGTTGACGTGTTTGGCGGCCTGCAGCAGGTGATGGTGGTTGTTCCAATAGATGCCGATGAACACAAAGCTGAGCACATAGCTGAGGAAGGTGGGGATCAGCGGCTGCAGCGCGGCCAGGTCGGCGCCGCGCGGCGGGTTGAGCCCCAGCACCATGATGGTGATCAGGATGGCGATGACGCCGTCGCTGAAGGCTTCCAGGCGGCCTTTGCTCATTTATAGGAACTCAACGCGGCCGTGGATGTCTTCGGCCGAGAGCACATCGTGGATCAACAGCAACCCGCGTACCAAGTCCCCAATGGGCGTTTGCTGTGCGGCATAGGCAATGCCCGCATGCGGGACACCTTGTTGATGCAGTATCAAGAAGTCCTCATAATAGCTAAATATGACGCGTTCGAGCCCGAACGCGTAGTCAAGGAGGATTTTGTCGCTGTTGCCAAGCAGCCCGGCATCTTGTGTGGTCAACACGTCAACACCGCGCAGCCGCAAACCATTGCTGACGGCTGGCGGGACGTGCTCGTCCATGTAGAACTTGATCTCAGCCACCGTGCAGTTTTTGCTTTACGAGCGAGGGGTTTGCTTCCCGCATGGCCTCCGCCAGCGATTGGCCATCGCGAATGGATTGTTCAATCTCATCGCGATAGGCAAAGTAGTACGCCAGCGCAGCGTGGACTTCCGACAGGCTCAGGCCGTAATCTGTAGCGATTTGATCCACACTGAACCCCATGCGCTCGTGCCAGATGGCAATGTTTTGGACGGTAATGCGGCGGCCAGCAATATGGGGTTTGCCGCCGCAGACCTCCGGTGTGATCGCAATAAGTTGATCCAGGGCAGCAACGCTTGCCATGCCTAATAAGCCTCGCAATACCTCTGCATTTCAGGCGCCAAGTGACAAAAGTATAGCATGTTCGCGCTGCGCGGCGAGCATTTTGCGCACTAGCTGAATGTTCAGCTATGCGTCGGGCGGATATTTCGCTGCCAGCTTTTGGACCGTGGTGGCGTTGCGCACCGTGGTGCGCGCGCCCAGCAGCTTCTCGAAGCGCCCGCTGCTGCTGAGCGGCGAGTCGCTGTAGCCGCCGGCGCGCCACCAATACACCTCGCGCTCGTGAATATGGAAGCGGTCCATGTCACTCTCCAGGGCGGCCAGATTTTTGTGCGCGGCCGGCTCGGGCGGCGCCTGCATAAAGGCGACATACAACCCACCTCCAGCGGTGAGCGGCGGGAAGGGCGGCGGGTAAGCGGCCAGGCCGGCGAGCTCCGCCGCGCTGCGGATAAAGGTTGTCACTTCGTAGCCCATGGCCTGGCGCAGGGCGGCTTCGAGCTTCTTTTCCAGGCTGCTGGTTTTGGCGGCGCGCGTTTCAAAGATGACATTGCCGCTGTTAATAAACGTCTCGACCTTCGATAGGCCCAGCGCCTCGAAGTGGCCGCGCAGGGCTTCCATCTTGATGAAGTGCCCGCCCACGTTGATGGCGCGCAGTAAGGCGATATAGCGTGGCATGGCAATCTCCGCTGGCTTGCAGCCCGTGTGAATAGCGACTATTGTACTGGCGCTTGCCACTCGGGAGATATTCAATGAAAAAACCCAGCGTCGCCCTGGCCGCACTGTTGGCGCTCAGCCTGGCTTGCGCGCTGACCCCGCCGGCGGCGCCACGCCCGACGCCGAATACACCCACGGCTGCTCCGCCAGCCACATCCGCGCCGGGCACCACTGGGCCAGCGACCGCCGCCCCAGTCACTCTTTTGCCGAACACAGCCGTGCCTGTGGCCACCGCCACCGCTTTAGCGGCCGTCGTCCCGGCGGCCGCCACATTGCCACCGGTGCAGGGCGATGCACCCTCAACTAAAGTGGCGACCTTCTATTACCCGTGGTATGGCAACCCGCCTATGGACGGCCAGTGGATCCACTGGGACCAAAACGGCCACCAGCCCCCGCAGGACCTCGGCAGCGATTATTACCCGGCGCTGGGCGCCTACTCTTCAAAAGACTCGGCGGTGGTGGCCCAGCATATGGCCTGGCTGCGGCAAGCCGGCATCGGCGTCATCATCAGCTCGTGGTGGGGGCCCCACTCGCGCGAAGACCAGGCGGTGCCGCTGCTGCTGAAAATGGCTGGGCAGTATGGCATTCAAGTGACGCTGCACATCGAGCCTTACGATGGGCGCACGGCCGCCACGCTGGTCAGCGATGTGCAGTACATCCTGCAGCACTATGGCAGCGACCCGGCCTTTTTCCGTTCGACCGCCGCCAGCCGCTATAGCCCCGGCAGCCAGCCAAAGCCGATGCTTTTTGTGTGGGCGGTTGAAACGTCAAACAGCCATTCGGCGCCGGTGGCGGCCAGCTACTGGCTGCCGGCGCTGGATGCCATTCATGCTTTGCCCGGCGGCGCCCTGCTCATCGGCAACACGCTGCGGGCCGATTGGATCGACGGCGCGCACCTGGACGGGCTGTATAACTACATCACCCTGCGCCTGGACCAAGGCGGCTTTATTTGGGCGCGCAGCTTGCCGCCGGACGCGCTTTACGTGCCGAGCGTCATCCCCGGCAACTCGGCCCAGAGAGTGGGCTACCCGCCCGACACCCTGGTGCCACGGCGCGATGGCGCAACTTATAACGACCAATGGACGGCGGCTCTGAGCACCGGGGTGCAGCCCGCGCTGGTGACCATTACCTCCTTCAACGAATGGCACGAGGGCAGCTTCATCGAGCCGCCGGCACTCGGCGTGAATGATGGCCATGGCCACCCGTACGCCGACTTTGGCGCGCTGCCGCCCCAGGGCTACCTGGACCTGACCCGCCAGTGGGTTGGCCGCTTCCTGGCGACCACCTGGCCGGCCACCTACCGCGCGCGGATCAGTGTGCACACCACCTCCGATTGGACGACGTTAAATGTGGCCAGCGGCGGGGCCTGGCTGCGGCCAGTGCGCGTCTCGGCCAGCGCGGAGGCGGTCCACGCCGACATGGAGGCGGGTGACCGCTTCTTGCTGATGCAGCCCCTGGCCAGCGCCCAGGCCGGCCGGGCAGCGGAGATGATCTGGGATGTGCTGCTGAGCGGGCTGGACCCGGCTGGGAACCTGGCGCTGCAGATCGACCGTGGCAGCATCGGCGCGACGACCGTCACCGTCTCCAATTACATCGGCGCGACCCCGGTATTGGTCAAGACGTTCCAGTGGTCGGGGGTGACGACGGGCCGCAACAGCCACGTGGTGAACGTGCCGGCGGCGGCGCTGATGCACTAGCGGATTGGTCAGCCCTCGGCCGTGTACAGCTGCCACTCGCCCGGCACACCCTTGAGCGCGCGCGCCGCGCGCCTGAAATGTCAGCCCCGAGCCCACCCACCAGCTCGCGCACGGTGCTGGTCACCCACACTTCGCTGGGGCCGGCCTGCGCCAGCACACGCGCGGCGCCGACTCCCAATCCAGATCCAGGTGCGACACGGTGCCGGGCGCCGTCACCACGTCCACTGGCCCGACGCCGCTGACCTGGTAGGCGATGTAAACGTCGCCGCTGCGGGCGTAGTGGGTTTCGGGGGCATGCGGGTGCGGGCTGGGCGGCGTCAAGCCGGCTGGTTTTTCTTCTTCGCCTGCTTCACCCCCTGCGCGATAATCTTTTTCAGCGTCGGCAGGCGCACATCTTCCAGTTGCTTGATGTACAGGCAGCCCTTGCCGGCCTTGAACTTGCCCAGGTTTGCCAGCAGAGCTTGCTGCTCATCCGAGCCGGCCCCCACGTAGAGCGTCAACGCCGGCTTGCGCGGTGAGAACCCCACCAGCATTGAGTCGCCCTCACGCCCGCTGTCGTACACGTAATGGTACTGGCCGAAGCCGATGATGTTGCTGCCCCACAACTTCGGTCCGGCGCCGGCGGCCTTGCTCATCAGATCCACCAGCGTCTGGCAGTCCTGGCGGCGCTGCTCATCGGGGATGGCGGCCAGGAATTGGGCGACGCTAGTGTCGGTGGGTTTGGTTTTGTTTTCAGGCATCAAAGCTCCTATGTCAGATATCAACGCTCATGTAATGAATCACGCGACCCGGTTATGTGTCCGTGTGTTCCGAGCTCGGCAGCGTGTTCCAGCGACGCCAGATGCCGCGCACGCGCCAGTGTATGGTCGTCCTCGCGCGTCACAAATTCTTGAAGTGTCTGTGTCAAGAGTTGAGAGACGCTGATGTGGCGCCGTTCAGCGATGCGCTGGGCGTGTCGCAAGACCTGGACAGGCAAGGCGAGCGTGATGCGCTGGTTGTTTGCCATGGTTGCCTCGGCACGGCTGCGCCGCAGCTTATCTCTGATCCACTGAGGAAATGTGCGATAGCCGGCGTGCAAGGTCATCGGGAAGCTCTAGCGTGACGGCTGACATGGCATTGCTCCGTGGCGATTTGCTAAGTATGGCAGCCTAGCTAAGTGGAAACACAAAAGTGTTGATGGATCCGGCCGCTCGCCCTCATCCCCGGCCCTTCCCCCGCTGGGGGAAGGGTGCCTTTTGGCGAGAATGATGCTTCAGAATTTACTGGTCTGCACTTAGGCCTTTACTCCGCGCGCCGCAGCCGCTCGGCCACCAGCACCAGGGTCAGGCTGCCGATCATCATCAAGACTGCCAGGGCGATCATAATCGGCAGGCGGTTGGCGAAGCGCAGTTGGCTGAAGAGGTAGACCGGAAAGGTAGGCTCGGTGCCGGCCAGGAACAAGGCCAGCGCGAACTCGTCAAACGAGACAGTGAAGGCCGTCAGCCAGGCCGAGACCATGGCCGGGGCGATGATGGGCAGGACGATGCGCCGCAGCGTGGTCAGGTACGTGGCGCCCAGGTCCATGGCCGCCTCTTCCAGGCTGGCGTCCAGCCCGGCCAGCCGCGAGATGATGATCAGGAACGCGTACGGCAGGGCCACCACGGCGTGGGCCACGCCCACCGTCAGCAGCGAGCGCTCGATATGCAGCGCCGAGAACAGCATCAGCAGCGCCACCGCCAGCACGATAAAGGGCACAATCAGCGGCAGCACCGCCAGCGCCAGCAGCAGGTTCTTGCCGCGGAAATTGAAGCGCAGGAACAGCACGGCCACCGCCGTGCCCAGCAGGGTGGCCACAAAGCTGCTGCCGGCCGCCACCACCAAGCTGTTGCGCGCTGAGCGCAGGACGGCTTCGGCGGCGAATAGCTTGCTATACCAATCAAGGGTCAGCCCCTGCAGCGGGAACGACAGCGTGGTGTTGGCGTTGAACGAGAACAGGAACAACACCGCGATGGGCAGATACAGCAGCGCCACCAGCGCGAAGTAGTAGCTCGAGAGCAGCACCGGCCGGCTGTGCGTGTTCATTCGATCAGGCGCCGCACGTCGATCAGCCGCACGGCCACCGCCACCAGCGCCAGGGTGCCCGCCAGCATCACCATCGACAGCGCCGAGCCCAGCGGCCAGTTAACGGCCTTGGTGAAGAAGTCCTGGATGATGTTGCCATACATGCTGCCGCTGCTGCCGCCGATCAGCAGCGGCGTCACGTATTCGCCCACGGTAGGGATGAAAACCATGAAGAAGGCCGCCAGCACCCCCGGCAGACTCAGCGGCAAGGCCACGCGTGCGAACTGGCGCAGCGGCGTGGCCCCCAGATCGGCGGCGGCTTCGAACAGCGCCAGGTCCACCCGCTGCAGCGCGGCCAGGATCGGCAGCGCGCTGAACGGGATCCAGACATACACCAGGGTGATCACGACAGCCGTGCGGTTATACAGCAGCGCGGTCAGCGGCTGCTGGATCAGGCCGGTATACATCAGAAAAGAGTTGATCACGCCTTCCGAGCCGAGCATAAATTTCCAGGCCATCACCCGCAGCAGATAGCTGGTCCAGAAGGGCACCAGCAGCACCACCAGGTACAGCCCGGCCCGCCGCCCGGCGCGGAACGCCAGGAAGTAAGCCACCGGGTAGGCCAGCAGGGTGGCGCCGGCGGCCACCGCCAGCGCCAATCCAGCCGAAAGGCCCAGCAGGCGAAAGTAACTGCTGGTCGCCCACAGGGATTGATACTGCGCCAGCGTGGGCGTAAACCATTGCAACAGCTCGCCGCGCAGATCGGCCCGGAAGCTGAAGACAGCCATCAGCAGCAGCGGGGCCAGGAAGAACGCGCCCAGCCAGGCCGCCGGCGGCAGGTAGAGCAGCCAGAACGCGGCGCGCCGGTCGTTCACGGCGCGGCTTTCACCTCGGTCCACATCTTGGACCAGGCATCGCGCTGGTCGGCGGTCAGGTTGGGCGTGAAGTTGGTCTTCTGCAAGACGGCCGGGTCCCCAATTGAGAAGGCCTGGATCAGCGTGGTATCGGTGATGGCCTTCATCACGTTGATGTTCGCGGCGCCGTAGTAGAACTCGTTGACCACATTGTTGCCGGTGGCCTCGCCCAGCTTGGCGTCCAGGAACTTGAGCGCCAGGTCATAGTCCTTCACGCCCTTGCGGATGCCGTACAGGCCGACCCACGAGTTGCGGCCCTCTTTAGGATTGGCGTAGGCCACCGGCACGCCCTTCAGCAGCAGTTGGGCGTAGGTGCCCTGCCAGGCATAGGCCACCCACACATCGCCCTTGGCCATGCCGTCAATCAACTCGGGCTCGCCCGCCCAGTAGAACAGGTTCAGGTCGCGCTGCTTGGTCCACTCCGCCTGGATGCTGGTCAGTTGGTCGGCGGTGATTTTGGTTTCGTCGTAGCCGTGGATGTAGGACGAAGTGGTCACGGCGCTGGGTCCGTCATCCCACATGGAAATATGGCCCTTGTATTTCGGGTCCAGCAGCGCCGACCACGAGGTGACGCCTTCCGGCAGCTTGTCAGTGCGGTACAGGATGGAGCTGAAACCCCAATCCCAGGGCAGGAAATACTGCTTGCCGTTGATCTGGCCAAGCTTCTTGAAATAGTCGGGCACCACGCCCCAATTCTTGAGCTTGCTGGTGTCGATCTCCTGCACCAGCCCCTCGTCCACATAGAACTGCTGCCAGCCGGTGTAGGGGTGGAAGATGTCGGCCTGGTCGCCGGCCTTCATCTTGCCGTAGATATCGGCATCTGAGGCGCCGATCTCAAAGTTCACATTTACCTTGGGGTACGCGCCCTTGAAGTCGGTCCAGAAGTCGGGGGCGTCATAGCCGGCCCAGTCGAGCACGGTCAGCGAGCCGGTGCGGCCGGCCGCTGGCACCTCCGTCGGGGCGGCCGTAGGCGCCGCGGTCGGGGCGGCGGTTGCTTGCGGAACGGCTGTGGGAACAGGGGTGGCGGCTGGCGCGCAGGCGGCCACCAGCACAATCGCGGCCAGGCACGTGGTCGCACGCTGCAGGGTACGCTTCATGGCATTCTCCTTTGTCATGTGAGCACGGCGCGAGATGCGTTTCTTTCGAGTGTGGGGGGCGGTGAAATATGCGCTGCAGGCCGCACCTCTTTTCGCACAGACTCGTTGCGCCTGACTTCAGGGTCAGCGGCCAATTCTGGCACAATTCGTCGCCAAGAGCAAAAACGCATGTGCTTCAGGGTGCAGCGCCAGATGGTGGTCAAATTTCACCTGCGGCTGTTGTGCTCGGCCCGCGCGGGGTCATGACCGCCACACTGGAAGTAACGCCCGGTAAACCGGGCCGTCGGAAGACAGTTTCAACTGGCGTTGCTCGTTTGAGTAACTTCCCCAGGTATGCTACCATTTCAGTGTGCGACCTGCGGCGCGTGCTGGCCAAAACGAAACCAGGATAACTCCTTTGACGAACGACAATCAAACTCTGGCGTTGGATGAGCTGGCGGTGCTGGATGACATCCAGCGGCGCGTGTTGTGGCTGGCGGCCAATATTGTCGACCACGCCAACCACGTGCGGCCCAACCCGGATGGCACCAAGGTTGGCGGCCACCAGGCCTCCTCCGCCTCGGTGGTCACGCTGCTCACCGCGCTCTATTTCCACTACCTGCGCGCCGGCGACCGTGTCTCGATTAAGCCGCATGCCTCGCCCGTTTTTCACGCCATCCAGTATCTGCTCGGGCGCCTGCCGCAGCACTACCTGCAAGAGCTGCGCGAGTTTGGCGGCTTGCAGGCCTATCCCAGCCGCACCAAGGATCCGGATACAGTCGATTTTTCCACCGGCTCGGTGGGCCTGGGCGCGGTAGCGCCGGTGTTTGCCGCGCTGGTGCAGGGCTTCGTCAACGATCACTTTGGCCCGGTCAGCGGGCGGCGCTTTGTGGCCGTCATTGGCGATGCCGAGCTGGACGAGGGCAACGTCTGGGAGGCGCTGCTGGACGAGGCCCTGAGCGAAGTCAAGAATGTGCTGTGGGTGGTCGACCTCAACCGCCAGAGCCTGGACCGTGTTATCCCCGGCGTAAAGGCCGCGCGCCTGCGCCGCCTGTTTGCCGATAACGGCTGGCGCGTGCTGGAGGCCAAGTACGGCCGCCAACTGCAGGCGCTGTTTGCGCTGCCCGACGGCGAGTGTCTGCGCCAGCGCATCGACGACATGAACAACGAGGAATATCAGGCCCTCATCCGGCTGCCTGGCGCCGACCTACGGCCACGGCTGGTGGGCGACAGCGCCGCCCTGGCCAAGGTGCTGGCGGGCGTCAGCGACGAGCAGTTGCCCACCGTGCTGGCCAACCTGGCCGGCCACGACCTGCAGGAGCTGCTGTCAGTGCTGGACGAGGTGGACCGCGGCGCCGGCCAGCCGACCGTCCTGTTCGCCTATACCATCAAGGGCTGGGGCCTGCCCATCGCCGGGCACCCGCTCAACCATTCCATGCTGCTCAACCACGAGCAGATGGCGGCGGTGCAGACCAGCCTGCATGTGCCGCCCGGCGACGAGTGGGCGCGCTTCGCGCCCGATTCGCCGGCCGGGCAGGCCTGCGCTGCCGCCGCCGACCGGCTGTATGGCGCCGTCGAGCCCGCGCCGGCGCTGGACCCGGCCCTGGTGCCGGCCGCGCTAGACCTGCCGCCGATTGAGTCGACCAGCACGCAGGAAGTCTTTGGCCGCATACTGGTGCGCCTGGCCGACCTGGCCGAGCTGCGCCAGCGCATCGTCACCTGCTCGCCGGATGTGTCCGTGTCGACCAACCTGGCCGGCTGGATCAACAAGACTGGCATGTATACCAGCCGCGAATCGGCCGATTATGAGACCGAGGCCCACCGGCTGTTGAACTGGCGCCGCGGCGCTCACGGGCAGCACATCGAGCTCGGCATCTCCGAGATGAACCTGTTCGCGCTGCTGGGCATGCTGGGCCTGTCAGCCGAGCTGTGCGGGCAGCCGCTGATCCCCATCGGCACCGTCTATGATCCGTTTGTGTGCCGCGGGCTGGATGCGCTCATCTACGCCGTCTATTCCGGCTCGAAGTTTATTTTTGCCGGCACGCCCTCCGGCATCACCCTCTCGCCTGAGGGCGGGGCGCACCAATCCATCATCACGCCCTCCATCGGCGCTGAGCTGCCGCAGTTGCAGGCCTTCGAGCCGTGCTATGCGCGCGAGGTGGAGTGGGTGCTGTTGGAGGCCATGCGCGAATGCTGCGACCGCGCCCACGGCCGATCCACTTATCTGCGTCTTTCGACCCGGCCGGTGGACCAAAAGCCTTTCCGCGCGGTGCAGCAGCGGCTGGGCGAGGCCGAGCTGCGCCGCCAGGTGCTGGCCGGCGGCTATCGGCTGGCCGAGTGGTCGCTGGCTCGCCCGGAGCTGGCGCAGTTGCGGTCAGGCGGCGCGCCGGTGGTCAACCTGGTGGTAACAGGCACGCTGGTACCAGAGGCGCTGACGGCCGCGGCCCTGCTGTGGGACGAGGGTGTGGCGGCCAATGTCCTCAACCTCACCAGCCCGCAGCGGCTGTTTGAAACCTGGCGCGCGGACGAGGGCGTGCGCGCCGCGCGCGGCAGCGACCCGCTGGGCTGGCTGATCCCGCCCAGCGAGCGCGCCGCCCCAATCGTCACCGTTCACGACGCCGCCCCGCACAGCCTGGCCTGGCTGGGCAGCGTGTATGGCGCGCCGGCCACCTCCCTGGGCGTGGCGCGCTACGGCCAATCCGGCGCACGCGACGATCTGTATCATTATTATGGGCTGGATGCGGAGAACATCGCCGAGATGGCGCTGCGCGCCGTGGACGAATAACATGACTATTTAAGCGTTTATGAACGCTGCTGCCTCTCCGCCCATAACCGAGACTCGCTGTCCTGTGTGCGGCGCGCCGTCCGAGCCGAGCATTCTGGCCGAGGCCGGCTGGCTGTCGCCCAAGGTCATCGCGCGCCTGGCGCACGACAACCCCAATTGGCGGCAGAGCCGCGGCGCCTGCCCGGCCTGCGTGCAGCAGGCCCTGCTCCAAATTCTTACCGAGCAGGGCGAGGCGGCGCTGCACGCCAGCCTGCAAGCGGCCTGGCCGCTGGACGCCGAGGCTGCCTTTGGCGCGCTGCCCACGCCGCTGCGGCTGCACGCCGACCCGCGCTTCGATGGCCAGGGCGTCACCCTGGCGCTGCTCGACGCGGGTTTTTATCCCCATCCCGATCTCACCCAGCCGCGCAACCGGATTCGGGCCTGGGTGGATGCCGGGCGCGGGCGGGCCGAGGCGCTCACCTTCCAGCCGGATGAACAGCCGCGCTGGCCGGGCTGGGACACGGGTTTACCCGCCCAATGGCACGGACTCATGACCAGCAGCGTGGCCGCCGGCAATGGCTGGCTCAGCCACGGCCTGTATCGCGGCATCGCCAGCGGCGCCGACCTGGTGCTGGTCCAGGTGCGCGACACGGCCGGCCGCATTACCAACCAATCACTGGCGCGCGGCCTGCGCTGGCTGGCGCAGCACGGGCCCCGGCTGGGCGTGCGCGTCGCCAATCTGTCGGTGGGCGGGGACCCGGTGTCGCCGCTGGCCGGCAACATAGTGGATACGGCCATTGCGGCGCTGGTGGCCCAAGGCATCGCCGTGGTGGCCGCGGCCGGCAACGATGGGCGGCGCCAATTGGTGCCGCCGGCCACTGCGCCGTTGGCCGTCACCGTGGGCGGGCTGGATGACCAGAACACATTCGATCACGACGCGCTGATGCTCTGGCACAGCAATTATGGCCTGGCCGACGATGGGGCCCTGAAGCCGGAGTTGGTGGCGCCCAGCCTGTGGGTGGTGGCGCCGCTGCTGCCCGATACGCCCGAGGCCACCCGCGCCCGCTATCTGTTCGCGCGCCGGGCGCTGCAGGCCGGAGACCCGGCGGTGGAGAGCGAGATTGAATTCGACCATCTGGTCACGCCCTTTTATCAACACGTGGAGGGCACCAGCTTTGCCGCGCCGGTGGTGGCCAGCATCATCGCCTGCATGCTCCAGGCCAACCCGGCCCTCACCCCGCCGCAAGTGCGCAACCTGCTGCTCGCCGCCGCCGAGCCGGTGCCCGGCGCGCCGGTGGAACGCCAGGGCCACGGCGCCATCCAGGCCGGCCAGGCGGTGGCGCTGGCCGCCGCCCAGCGCGCCGGCTGGCCCCTGGCCGACGCGCGTTCGCCGCTGGTGGTAAGCGGCGAGGCGCTGTTTCGGCTGCACGCCGCCGGCCCGCGCACGGTGCGCCTGCTGGGCAGTTGGGACGGCTGGAAGCAGCCGGGGACCAGCCTGGAGCCGGTGGCGCCCGGCTGGTGGCAGGGGAGTCTGATGGGGCTGGCGCCGGGCGAATATGAATACAAATTCGTCTGCGACGACCAGAACTGGCTGGCCGACCCGGCCAACACCGCCCGCGCCGCCGACAGCTATGGCGGCTGGAACAGCGTCTTAATCATACCCGCCCCCTGATTCGCGGCCGCGCGCTGGATCAGCGCCCGGCTGGCAACGATTTCTCACTGGCGGCGCCCCGGAGAGGAATAGCCAATGCCTAACTTGCCTGCTCACGCCACTCGCCCATCCGCCGCCCGCCACCCCCTGGCGCTGCTGCCTAGCCTGGGGGTCGCCGGCCTGGCCTTGGCCGGGGTTCTGCTTGGCGGCCAGGCTGCCGGCAGCGCGCAGGCCGCTGGATCGGCGCTGGCCGCCAACACACTCATCGTGGTGAACAGCACCGCCGACCTGCCGGATGCCAACCTGGGCGACAACAACTGTACGGCCTCCAACGGAAAATGCACACTGCGAGCCGCCATCATGCAGGCCAATTTCGCCACCGGGCCCGACACGATCACGCTGCCGGCCGGCGTTTACGTGCTGACCCAAACCGGGCACGACGACAGCGCCCTGTTGGGTGACCTCGATATCAGCAGCGACCTCAACTTGCAGGGCGCTGGCGCCGGCCAGACCGTAGTTGACGGCAATGGCTCCGTCACCGATGACCGCGTATTTCAAGTCTTGTTGGGCGCACAGGCGGTGAGTGTAAGCGACTTGACCATTCGGAATGGCCAGGCGTTGACCTTCCCGACCTTCTATGGCGGCGGTCTCTATTGGGACCTGAACTGCGACGTCTGCCCTCAGCCGGCCCTAACGCTGAGCGGTGTCAGCCTGGAGGGTAATCGCGCCCAGGATGGGGGCGCGCTGTACGCGATCAGTCGCGGCGACAGCGTCAGCCGCCTCAGCCTGAACAACGTCAGTGTGCACGACAATACGGCCCTGGGGGGCAATGGGGGCGGCGTGTATGCCTTTGGCACGAACCTGACGATCGACTCCAGCCAGGTGTTCAGCAATACGGCCTATTCCGGCGGCGGCCTGTTCCTGCAAGAAACCCACGCCGGCCTGATCGATCACAGCGAGATTTATTCAAATACGGCCAGCGACTCCTCGGGCGGCGGCCTGCTCCTGCTAGGCGATCTGCCCGATTTGTTCAGCCAGCTCACCATTGCCGACAGCGCCTTGCACCACAATCACGCTGGCTCTAACGGCGGCGCCATTGAGAGTGACGATACGCGGCTGGTACTGCTGCGCACCGTGCTAGACGCGAACACATCCGCCAACTCGGGCGGCGGCCTGATGATCAATACGATCCATGGCCCTACGGTTATGAGCGTCGAGCAGACCACGTTCAGCGGCAACCACGCCGGGTTTGGCGGTGGCCTGGCATACAATGGTTTCGACCGCAGCAGGCAGCGCGGCGCGCTGACAATGGTCAACAGCACGCTCAGCGGCAATACGGCCACTAGCGGGGGCGGCGGCATGTATGCCATTGGGGACGCGGGCCTGTGGCTGTTCAATGTCACCGTGGCCGGCAATGTCGCCTCTAAACCAGTCGGGCAGGGCATTCCGCGGGGCGGCGGCCTGTTGATCACCAGCACCGCCATCATCACGGCGCAGAACACCCTGATCGCCGATAACTTCTTGGTGCAGAGCTTCCCCAGTACTCCCAGCGACTGCTTCACAGCGCCGACTACCTCGCTGCATTCGATGGGCTACAACCTGATCGAGACGCTCACCAACTGCAGCGTGAGCGGAACGACCTTCGGCAATATCAACGGGCACGATCCGTTGCTGGGCCCCCTGCAAAACAATGGCGGCGCCACGCCCACCCGCGCCCTGACGGCCGGCAGCCCGGCGCTGGAGGCGGGCGACACACTGGGGTGCCAGGACGCGGCCAATCAGCTCATCCTCACTGACCAGCGTGGCGTGCCTCGTCCCAGTGGCCCGCTCTGCGACCTCGGGGCCTACGAGCTGGCCGCCAACGTCGCCCAGACCATTAGCTTCCCGGCTCCGCCGGATAAGTCAGTGTTTGCCGGGTCGGCGGCAATCACGGCCAGCGCCACTTCCGGCCTGACCGTTACCTTCAGTGCCAACACGCCTACGGTGTGCAGCGTGGGCGCCAGCGGTCTGAAGTTTGGAGACAGCACGGCCACGGTCACGCTGCTGAAGGCGGGGGCGTGCATGCTGACAGCCCAACAGCCCGGGGATGGCACCTACCAGGTAGCCGCACCGCTGGCGCGCACTTTCAACGTCACGGTCCGGCGGTTGTTCCTGCCGTTCATCCGGCGCTAGCGCCGCCGACCGCATGGCTATTGGGGGGTGTTGTTCTGGCCCTCCAGCCCGGCGCCGATAGCCAGGCCGATCGCAATTCCGACGGCAATACCCACGGCGAAGTTGATGAGTGCCACGCCCAACGCCACGCCGATGCCGGCCCCGAGCGCCACGCCCAGGCCGATATAGCTGTCTTTGGGCCGCGCCGGCTTGTCAGGTTTTTGTTCCATTGTGGCTCAGTCCTTCACGGCGACAACAGCCGCATAGCCGCAGTTTGGCTTGCAGCGCCGGTTTAGTATAGACTAAGTCCTGAGCACGGCACATCGAAAATTATGCCCGCTATGTTAAAGTTTGTACGGAGGCCATTATCCGACGTATCATCTTAATTCACTGGGACGCTCCCGAAGCGGAGGCGCGTGTCGCGCGTCTCGCCGCCTTGGGATACGAGGCCACGTTTCTCAACCGGGCCGGCCCGGCGCTGCTGCGCAAGATCACCGACGAATTGCCCAGCGCGGTGGTCATCGACCTGTCGCGCCTGCCGGCGCAGGGCGGCGAGGTGGCCGCGGCGCTGCGCGCCGGCAAGCTCACGCGCGGCCTGCCGATCGTTTTCGTGGATGGGCTGCCGGAGAAAGTGCTGCCTGTGCGCCAGATGCTGCCGGATGCCGTCTATAGCACCTGGACCCACCTGGCCGAGGATTTGCCGCGGGCGATCAGCCGCCCACCCATCGACCCGGTTGTCCCGCCCCAGGCCGCGGCCGGCGTGGTCGGCAAGTCCATCGCCGAAAAGCTGTCTATCCAGCCGGCCAGCATCTTCGCCGTGCTGAACGCGCCGCCGAATTTCATCGAGCGGCTCGAGCCGCTGCCGGCGCAGGCCGTTGTCCGCCGCCAGATGAGCAATGATTGCGCCCTGGTGATCTGGTTTGTGCGCTCGCGCCGCGAGCTGCAGGAGGGTATCGCCCTGCGCGCCGCGCGCCTGACAGGCGGCCGGCTGTGGGTGCTTTTTCCCAAAAAGGCCTCCGGCAAAAGCGATGAGCTCAGCGCCGCGGCCGTGCGTGAGCTGGGCCTGGCCCAGGGTCTCACCGGCGCGGACAAGCCCGTGTCGGTTGACGCCGATTGGTCCGCGATCTTCCTGGAGGGCGAAAAAGCTTAATCGGCGGTCGGGTGTAAAATCCGCCCCTGTCGAGCCGGGGCACGGCCCTGTCGGCGGCGCGTCGCCGGCGCCGCGCTCAGCACCTGTGCGCCGCTCATCACCACCGAAGCTGCTGTAGACCACGGAGCGCGACGATGCAGATCCAAGTTTCGAACCAGCCTGGCCGCGTGCCAGTGACAATCTTTCACATCGTGGGTGACATCGATACGCACACCTATCAGGACCTAGAGGCCCAGGCGCGCGCGGCGCACGCCGCCGGCGCCAGGAATATCCTGCTGGATCTGACCCACGTGCGCTACGTCAGCAGCGCCGGCATCCGCGCCATCAACGCCATCTACAGCCTGCTGCGCACCAACTCGCCGGCCGAAAGCGACGAGGCCGTGCGCCAGGGCATCAACGCCGGCACCTTCAAATCCCCCCATCTGAAATTGGCGTGCCTCAACGCGCGCGTCAGCGAGGCGCTCAAGATCGCCGGGGTCGATATGTTTCTCGACTTCCAGCCCGATCTCGACAGCGCTGTCGCCTCGTTTTAGCGCCCGCGCGCGGGTTGGTCGGGATCAGGCCGCCGCGAGCTTTTTCGTCAGCGTCAATTGATTGTCGCCCGCCGCCGTCCGTTCGTAAGCGACGCTGTCCACCGAGCGGCGGGTCAGATAGACCCCCAGGCCGCCGATCGGCCGCTGGTTGAGCGGCAGGGTGACGTCGGGGTCGGGCAGGCGGGTCGGATCGAAGGGCGGCCCCTGGTCGCGCAGGCGCACCACCACGGCCTCTTCCGTGCGCTCCATTTCAAGCTCAACCGTGCCCACTTTGTCTTCATAACCATGTTGGACTATATTAGAGAGCGACTCGTCCACGGCCAGGGTGAGGGGTTCCGTCACCGCGCGCGGCAAGCCCAGGCGGGCGCCGGTCTCTTCCACGAATTGTCGGGCCCGGGCGAGCTGGCTGATCTGGGCTGGGATGCGTAGGGTGTGGTTCATCTTTCGCTGACGCTGGCACGCTGCAGCGGGGCATTGTATTACACTTTATTCTCTGGAGGCAGCCGTGCCCCATACCTTCGTCTTGCGCGACTCCGGCGGCCGAGACAACCCGATTGGCGCCGCCACCACCATTGGGCGTGACGCCGCTTGCCAGATCGTCCTCACCGGCGACCCGCTGGTGTCACGCCGCCACGCGCTGCTGTGGGCCCAGGACGACGCCGTCTATGTCCGTGATGAAAACTCCAGCAATGGCACGTTTGTCAACGGCCAGCGTTTAGCGCCCAATCAGGCGCTGCCCTTGCAAGTGGGTGACAAGCTGGGCGTCGGCGGCACCTTGTTCCTGCTGGCGGCGGCTGAAACGCCGCCCGCCACCGTCATCCCCGGTGCGCCGGCCAGCGCCGCCGCGCCCGCACCCACCCGCACCGCCGCGCGGGCGGGGGTTTTGGCGCCCGCGGCCGCCACCGTGGCCACCCCCGCTGCTGCCGCCGCGTCCCGCCGCCGCCCGGCATTTTTAATGGCCTGTGCCGTGGTGGGAGTGCTGGCCGCCCTGGTGGTCTGCGGCGCCGGCGCCGTCATCCTATCGAGGCGTGGGCCGGCCTTGCTGGCCGGGCTCACTGGCGCCGCCACACCGAGTGCCGCGACTGTTGGCACCGCCACCCCCAGCGCCGGCACATCAGGCCCGGCCACAATCGGCGCCGTTACCCCTGGCGCCAGCACCCCCACCCCGGCCCTGGCCGGCACGCCGGCCCAGGTCCTATCCAGCGCCGCGGCACCATCCCTGCTCACCGCCTCGGAATACGCGGCTGCCAATGAAGGCCTAGCCAGCGCCGTGGTGCAGCTCAACCTGGCCGAATTGGATTTCGTGCGCGCTGCCAATAGCGCCGGCCGGGGGGCGTCAGGCTTCCTGGCGCGCATTTTCCTGCGCCCGCTGGCCGGCAGCGATCTGGACGGCAAGCTCTTAAACGTCGCGGCCAACGCCTTCAAAACCGCCACATTGGCCGACCGCCTCAGCCAGACGGCGGCCTCGCAGGCCGGCGGCAGCAGCGCCGCGCTGCAAACCGCCTCTCAATATGCCGGCATCGCCCGGGTGTCGGCCGCGCTGGTGATTGAGGCCCAAAACGCCCGCCCCGGCCTGGCCGATGGCAGCCTGCCGGCCAAGACGGTCGCCGGCACGGTGGCCGAGTATGGCGCGCGCCTGTGGAACCCGGCCGCCAACAACCCGCCGGCGGGCAACCCCTTCACGCCGCTGCTGTCGTCTGCCGCGCAAATTCCGCCGCCGCAAGACCTGTCGGCCGCGGCGGTCACTCAGTTGACAACCCAGTTGGGCGCGAACCTCTCGGCCTGGGTGGCCGCCAGCGGCGAAACCGTCACCAAGACGCTGACCCTACCGCCCCTTAAGAGCCAGGCGCCCGTTCAGAATGATGCCGCCACGCAAGCCAAGCTGACTACGGCCGCCGGCCAGGCAGACGCGGCAGCCGCGTACGCGCTGGCCGGCAGCCTGCTGCAGACCGGCAGCGCCAATGTGCCCAGCCAACCCTCAGCCGGCGGCCAGGTGCAGGCCACCTTCGCCAGCAGCGCCGCGGTCACCTCGCCCGCGAATCAAAAATCCAGCCCGCTCATCCTCCCCGCCTATCCTCAGGGCTCGGCCAGCGCCGTGACGACCGGCGCGCAGCCCGCCGACACCCTATCCACCCAGGTGGACATTAGCACAGCCGGCGACGTGAAGCTGGGAGCCCAGACGCCCATTCGGGACACCGAATCCGTCGTCAATCTGACCCTGTCGAATTTTTCCATCACCGCGGTCAACAAATTGGACAGGGCTGCCAACAGATTTATTGAGGCCGAGGTGCTCTATGAATTTGATGTGCAGTGGACGTCGAGCCTGGTGTCGCCGCGTTTTACATTGGATTGCGCCCGAGGCAATCTTGCTGAAGTCACCACCGCCAGCGGCACCCTGCATGTGAGCACCAAGGGGCTGCTCATTCTGTACCCGGGCTCGGAACATGTCGCCTGCTACGCCAGCCGCAACTATAACTCGCTCGGCTCTGCGTCGGTGAGTTTTTTGGTGGGTGATGCGGCCGGGGCCACCCAGCGCGCGCAGCAGGTCGAAACCGAATACAACGCTATAGAACTCACCCAGACCGCCAATGACGTCAGCACCCAGCAGGCCGCCACCAGCAACGCTGCCGCTTCGCAAGCGGTGCTGGGCACGCAAAACGCGCTGGAGACCGAAGTGGCCGCTCAGAACACCCATGAGTTCGCCGCCACCATCACCGCCATCGCCCGCCTGACGCAGTTGGCGGTGCCGGTGGTCACCGAGACGCCCTCGCCGACGGCTACCTTCGCGCCGGTATTCTTGGAAGAGTTGTTCCATGCCGGGAATGTATTTGCGGTCAGCACCAAGCACGCCCTGCAGCCGGGGCATCTGTACCGCTTCTGTTTCAGCGGCCAGGTCAATCTGATCAACCCCACCCGCTCGGTTCTGGCCAACGAGCTGGATCACGTCAACGGGATTGGGGTGCCGCTCAGCGGGTGCCTGGTGCTGGAGGGCGATGGCAAGGCAGCGGTTATTTCCTGCGGGCAGGGCGAGGCCGCCGATGATCCGGGCGGGTTTAGCATCCAGGTGTTCGACCTGGGACCTAGTTGACCGGGCCGGTCCGCAGCAGGTGCAGCAGCGCCGCCGCGTAGGCCTCGCTGGCCTCGGCAGCCTGGAAGCTCAGGGCCTGGCCGTTAAAAACTACTTCGCATCGGCAGCCGCCGGCGGTTGTGCTCAGCGCCACGGCGCCGTTCGGGTCGCTCACCAGCCGCGCTATCACCTGTTCGCGCAACTGCGTCTCGGTCGGCAGCCACAGCACCTCGCCGGCGTGCACATAGTCCAACGCCCACTCGGTGGCCCCGGCAAAGGTCATAATCGGATCGCCGTGCAGCAGCGCCACGGCCGCCGGCATCTCGTTGATCACAAACACGCGCTCGTCCAGGTCGCGGTCCGGCACCGCGAAGAAGTCGAACTCCAGCGGTTCCCACACCAGGCCCGCCTGCCGCAGCGCTCGCGCAGTCTCAATGGAAAGCATGCTGGTTGGCGCCCGGATCAACTCGCCGCGCCGCCGAGGGCGTTCTCAATCTGGTCCAGGTGCTCTTTTTCGTGGCCGGCGCCGGCGCGCAGGATCATCTCGCCCAGCGAGGTCTCGCCGTCGCCGGTGACGCGCGGAAAGCGTTGATCGAACTGCTCCTGGGGCATGGCGCGCACCGTGGCAATCCCGGCCTGGTGGCCGGCCTGGATCTCCGCCAGCACCTGCTCCACGCTGCGGTCCATGCGTTCTTCCAATTGCGTCTGGTTGATGTCGTCTATCCGGCTGGCGCCGGCGCGCAAATTGGGCGTCTTCCCCTGGCTGGCCGCTGCCAGCATGCGCTGCATGACACTGATGGACAGCGGCACCGGGTTGGCGCGCGCCGCCACGTGGCAGAGCGCTTGGCGCACATCCCACTCGCTGTCCGGCAGCGGATCCGGCCCGTGCGCCAGCAGCGCCGGCGCCAACGCTTTCATCCGCGCATCCGCCGCCTCAATCGCGCTGATCACTTCCGCTTTGGTTGTCATGCTTGACCTTTTCAACTCCACATCAGCGCGCTCAGGGTCTCGCTGCTCGGATCGCCGGCGCGCCGGTGATCCACCTCCCAATTGTAATGCCACTCGCTGGATTCAAACTTCGTAATTCTGC
>JAYTFQ010000180.1:0-1957 GCA_043734225.1 Anaerolineales bacterium
CGGGTCCGTCGTTCACCGCGCTGCGCACGGCTGTGGAGCAGGTGCTGGCCGGCATCTGGGCCAGCGTGCTGGGCGTGGAACAACTGGGCGTACACGATAGCTTTTTCGAGTTGGGTGGTCACTCGCTGTTGGTGATCCAGGTTGTGGTCCGTATCCGCGAGGCATTCGAGATTGAATTGCCGTTCCGAAGTTTATTCGCGGCGCCCACGGTCGCGGGCCTGGCCGAAACGATGTTGGGTCTAGATGGGCAGCGGGCGCGGATCGAGCAAACGGCTGAGCTGCTGCTACAACTTTCGCGGCTGTCCGACAGCGAGGTGGATGCCATGCTGGCCCATGGGGATTCACCGGCGCAGGCGGGAGCGGCATGAGCGGCCCAGCGCGCAAGGTTTTCGATTCTTCACCCCAACGCCGTGCGCTGTTGGAGCGGCTGCGACGCGAGGGCAACCTGGTTGGCGCTGGGCCGAGTCCGATTCAACGCCGTCTCGCCGGCGGCGCGGCGCCCCTATCGTTCCCGCAGCAGCGTCTATGGTTTCTAGACCAGCTTGCGCCGGGCGCCACCTTCCATATTCCCGTGGCCCTGCATCTAAGGGGGCCGCTCGAGCCCGACGTTTTGGCGCGCAGCCTGGCCATGGTCTGCGCGCGTCACGCGGCGCTGCGCACCACCTATGCGGTTGTCGATGGTCAGCCGGTTCAAATTGTGGCTGAGACATTCGTGCCGGAAATGCCGCTGGTGGATCTACAGGCGTTGGCGCCTGCCGAGCATGAGTCCGAAGTTCGCCGGATTACTCAAGAGCATGCTCAACAACCTTTTGATCTGGAGCGTGGCCCGCTGCTGCGGACCTGCTTGCTGCGTGTCGCCGCGCACGAGCATATCTTGCTGCTGACGGTACACCACATTGCCGCCGACGATTGGTCGATTGGCCTGCTGTTGCGAGAGCTGGCCCTGGCCTATCCGGCCCTGGCCGCCGCGCAGCCCGCGCCGCTGGCCGAACTCCCGATCAACTACGCCGATTTTGCCGCCTGGCAGCGGGAACAGGCCGACACCGCCGTCCACAGCGACCTCGACTATTGGCGCCAGCAACTGGTTGGCCCACTGCCGATACTGGCCCTGCCCACGGACCGGCCGCGCCTTCCGATGCAAGTCTATGCGGGCGCAACCGAGGCAATTGAGTTTGGCATACAGTTGACCGAGGCGCTGCGCGCGCTAAGCCAGCGCGAGGGCGCCACGCTCTTCATGACGCTGTTGGCTGGCTTTGGGGCGCTGCTGCAGCGGTATACCGGACAGGAGGATCTGTTGATCGGCACGCCCGTGGCCGGCCGGACCCGGCGCGAGGTGGAAGGGTTGATTGGCTGCTTCGCCAACTTGTTGATCGTGCGCGGCAATCTGGCCGGCGCTCCATCCTTCCGGAAGTTATTGGGGCGAGTGAAGGAAACTGCTGCCGAAGCCTATTCCCACCAGGAGCTGCCTTTTGAGCGGTTGGTTGAGGCGCTGCAGCCCGAGCGTGACCTAGGCCGTCACCCGCTGTTTCAGGTCGCGATCCAACTGTGGCAATCGGGTCTGGAAGTCAGTGACTTCGGCGGCATGCGGGTGCGGCGCGAATACGTCTTTACCGAGACGGCGAAATTTGACCTGTTTCTGATTCTAGAGGAGACCGGGCAAGGCCTGCGGGCGACCATGGAGTACAGCCGCGAGTTGTTTGACGCGGCCACCTTGCGTGACATGCTTAGTGCTTACCGCGCGCTACTGGCCGGCGCCGTCGCTCAGCCTGATCAGCTTATCTCGGCCCTGCCGCTGCTGTCGCCGGAAGTGGCTGAGCGGATGCTGCGGTCATGGAACGCAACGGAGATGGCGATTCCGGCCGGCAGCTTGCCGGAGTGGGTGGCCGCTCAGGCGCGGCGCACCCCGGACGCGTTGGCGGTAGCCGGCGAGACCAGCCAGCTCACCTACGCCGAACTG
>JAYTFQ010000181.1:0-2723 GCA_043734225.1 Anaerolineales bacterium
CCCAGCCAGCGGCTGGCCACGCCGGCGACGGTCACCGCCGGCAGCTCGGTGGTCGCCTGGCGCGATGGCACGACGCCCACGCCAAACCCATAGCTGCCGCTAGTCGCGTGCCCGTCCGCGGCCGACACGACATTCCAGGCGACGGTGTAGATCCCCGGCGAGAGTGCGGGCAGCGAAGTAACCAGCCTTGTTCTTTCGGGGTTGCTAAGCTTTAGGCTGCCGTCGGTCACCGTCTCCCCGGCTTCATTTAGAACGCGGATCGCACTAAAGGCCGGGACGACCTCCTCGCTGAAGGTGATCTGGACTTGGGTGGGTGGCTGGTCACTTGTAAAATAGCCGTTGGGGCCGGGAGACGCGGACACCATGAACGCGTGCGCCTGGGCAATCGAGCACTGAGCCAGAAGAAACGCCAGCGCCAGCCCCGACGCCAGCGCCAGCCGAAATGCGCGCTGCATTAGGCCGCCCCGCCCTGCTTTCGCTTCTTGTTACGGTAAGTGGCTACACCTTGAGCGTGCAGGCTGAGCCCGCTCACGCCCAATGCCACAATGGCCACTACCTCTGCCCAGCGGGCAGCGCTCTCGGCGGCCGCCAGGCGCGATTGCAGCTCGAGCGTCGACGCCGATTGCTCTGGAAATTGGATTGGGCGCGGATCTTCCACCGCATCCATGTCAACGGGAACGTTGACAGGATCGGCCCCCAGGTAGCCGCCGAGCTGGAGCGTATAGATACCGCGGACGGTGGGTATGACATCCGCCGTATATCGACCGGGGTTATTTTCGTCCAAAGGATAAAGTTGAAGGTCCCGTTTGCGGCCACCCACCGTGAGCGAAGCGGTGAGGTTCGGAATAGCGGCCACCAGGGTTCCGGCGTTCCCGTCGGCAATTTCAACGAGCACCGCATTCTGTTCGCCGACCAAGGCCGGCTCATGCAGCCAACTGATCCGCAACGTGTAATCGTAATCGCCAACTGTGACGATTTTATGGGCGAAGGCGGTGCCAGGCCCGCCCAGGTACCAGGCGACTGAGACCGCGAGGATTAGCCGTGGGACGACGCGATGCATCGGGGATTGAGCTGGAACCCGTGTTAGCCGACAACCCCAGCCCGGTGCAAATTTTCTTCGAGCCGGACGCGCATTTCGCTCATGGACTGTTCTATATAAGGATACGCGAGCCATACGCAGGCGACCCCGAACAGGACGCCTGTGATGAGCCGCATCGACGAGTTGAACGAGCCGAGCGTGTCACCGGCATAGAACCAGGCCGGGAAGACGTTGCCAGTCAGGGCCGCCAACCAGGCGTTGCCGTCACGGAAACCGCCGCCAATGCCGGCCAGATCGCTCAACGCATGCGAAGCGCCATCCGCAATCAATGGCAGGACCAATAGGCCGAAACCCATCACCGATAGTGGCTTGAGGCGGCGCCGCACCAGAGCGAACAGCAGACCGGCCACAAAGATGGCGGTGTACATAGACACCATCCGGTCTGACCAGGCCACCTTCCAGCCCATCTGGGGATTGCCGATAAACTGGCGCAGGATGGCCGGGTTGTTCGTGTCCTGAAAGGCCGCCTGGACTTCGGACAGCGAGTAGCTGGGTTTCTGCCCGAACAGAAAGTACGAGCGCTCTGGCAGCTGGTGGCACTGCGTGCTGTAGAAGAGGTAGACTAGACCGGCAGCGCGGGGGTGGCCAGTTTGCATCAGTACGGGCGCCAGCCAGGGTGTGAGGGCGTAAGCGCCAAAGAGAAAATTGAAGATGAGCAGCCAATGGCGCGCGCCCGCCAGGATTAAGCGATCCGCGGAGATTACGGTTGCGCGCTGATGATCTGTGAGTGCGTGCGGTACAGGGGAGGTCACAGGCTCGAACTCCTTATCAACTCAGTTCGCGATAGCTTCAGATCAAACTATTTGCAGTGTCGCCTGGCGCTGGGTCAGGGCCTGTTTCGCCTTGGGCCCACCTCGGCCACAACCACAGCGCCGCCAATAGGGCGGCCAGGCTCCAAACCTGGACGGCACGTACGCCGCCGACCCAGATGACGCCGTCTGCGCGTAATGGCTCTATCAGCAGCCCGGCGAGCGCATACAGCCCGACAAATTCGAGAAAGAGCAGGCCGTCAAAGTTTCGACTGCTCTTCAGCCGCCACAGCCAGGCAATAATCCCGAGGGCCGCCAGAAAGTGGTAGACCTGCGTGGGATGGCGGTAGTCGTCCCATAGATAGATCGCCCAGGGCAGGCGCGTGGGACTCCCATAGTCAGTGCCGCCCGCGAGGTTAGCAAGAGCCAGGCCCGCAACAAACACCACGAGCGCGGGAGCGGCCACATCCAGCAACCGGCGTACCGGCAAATCCCGGCGCCGGACGTACCAGATGACAAGACCCAGACCAAGGAGCACGCCGCCGAGGGGCGAGAGTGTCGCCGAATTGAGCGAGACAATTGCCGGCAGGTCGGCCCGGTAGAGTGCCCAATAGGCGCCAACGTACCAAAGCCGCGCGCCCATCAAACCGCCGGCAATGCCGATCATTCCGGTGTTATAGATTGGCTCAGGCGCGATACCCACACGCATACCTTCACGGGCGGCGATGTCCAGCGCGACCCACACGGTGGCCAAGACAATCAGGCCTGGGGTTTGAATAGCCAGCGAGCCAAGTTGAATGATTGGGAACATGGACGGGATCAGGGGGCTATGATCTTGGCGACTTTGCTCTCAATCACTGCGCGGCTCATTGGCC
>JAYTFQ010000182.1:0-1522 GCA_043734225.1 Anaerolineales bacterium
AATTGAACGCCGCGAGGCCACATTTCATTTGCGGGAACGGGTCATGCTTTGGGCTTGGCGCGGCATTCGTCGCACGGGCACAGCGCGCGCAGATAAGTCCAGGTATACAGCCCGGTGTGGTGGCCGTCGCTCCACTCGGGCTGCAGGGCGTAGTTGCCCACGGGCACCAGGCGCACCACCTCGTAGCTCTTGGCCGGCGCCAGCGGAATGTTATTGAAGACATCTGGATCGGCCGGCTTGCCCATGTTTTCGTGACCACCGCGGCACTCCACGCACGGGCAGGCTTCGCGCAGGCCGGCCAATGGATAGCAGCTGTGGTGCCCGTCGTCCCAGGAAATGTTAAGAACGCGCTGAGTGCGGTCGAGCTGAATGGCGGTGGGTCGTGGCATGGTCAAATGGTTGGGAGGTGGGGGCGATCCACTGAACGCCCCTAGGGCTGCGGTGTCCCGCCAGCGGCGCCCTGCACCTGTTGGAGATAGTTTTGCACCGCCCAGCCAAAGCGCGAGGGCGTGGTCGGGTTGACCACATACCACCAGGTGAAGCCGCCAGCCTGTTTCGGCCCGGCCTGCACCTGGAAGACTTCGTGCTCGATGGCCAGATAATTCACGGCGGCGTCCAGCCGCGCCTCTGAGCGCAAATTGAGAAAACCAGCGTCGCCGGTGCCGATCACCTGCACATACGCCCCCACCTTCACCTCGCCCGGCGGGGGCGGCGGCGGGGTGCCGGTGGCCGGCGCGGGCGGCACGGTCGGCGGCGACTGAATGGTAGCCGTTGCGGCGCCCTGGACCGGGGTGCCTGCCAGCGCGGTGACAATGATGACCGTGGCCGTGGGGCTGGGCAGATCGGCGGCGCGGGTGAACATGGCCAGCGCCAGCATGGCCAGCGAGGCCACCACAAACGCGCCGGCGACGGCGGCCAGCAGCCACCAGGGAATGTAACCGGCGGACTCGCGCGGCGTGCGGCGGGCCGGGGGATTCGGGCGCAGCGGAGGCTGCCCGCGCAGGTTCACGCCCCGGCCTCCGTCGCGGCCGGTGTGTCCAGCGCCTCACGGCGGGTGACCAGCACGGTGATATCGTCAAAGGCTGCAGCGGAGCCTCGGAAAGCAAATACGTCGTCAAAAATGGCCTGGCAGACCACGCCCACCGGCTGCTGCCGGTTGCGGTCGATCAGCGCGATCAGCCGCTCCAGGCCGTAGTCGTCCACGTTGGAATCGATGGCATCCGGGATGCCGTCCGAATAGGCCACCAGCAAATCGCCCGGCGCCAGGGTGACGTTGCGCTCTTCCAGAACCAGACCTTCCAGCATACCCAGAAAACGCCCCTCGGCCTCCAAACGTTCCGGCGGCCCGCCGCCGGCGCGATAGACCAGCGGCTTGTCCTGGCCGGCGCGCACGTAGTTGATGGTCCCGCTGGGCTGGTGCAGCACCCCATAAAAGACGGTCACAAACATGTCGTCATTGGCTGAGACTTCCATCAGACCGGTATGCACCGCCAGCGCCACCTCCGCCGGCGACAGGCTCCGG
>JAYTFQ010000183.1:0-7102 GCA_043734225.1 Anaerolineales bacterium
GTGAGAACGAAGGCGAAACGAGTGGCGCGCGTGGACATTACGGATTGAATAATTGGCGGGCATTTGGCCCGAGTTGTGAATCTTCAGGTGCTGGTCTCGCTGTCTTGCCGGAACGACACCGTCGGCCCATATTCGTCACACGCCCATACCCCACACACTCACACACGCTCTTAATAATGCCCCAACCCCCCGCCCCGCCGCACGCGGTCGATGGCGACGCGAAAGCCCCAGATGCCGGTGGGCAAGAGCAGCGCCGTGAAGCCGAGCAGGATCAGCGCATAGCTCCACAGTTGATCTAACCCCTGCCCGCGCATCAGCGCAAAGCGCAACCCTTCGAGCGCATAACTCAGCGGCAGCAGATAGGCGAAGATGCGCAGCCCCCACGGGATGACCTGGATCGGGAAATACACCCCGGCCAGCATGAACAGGGTGACATCCACCAGCCAACTGAGCGGCTCGGCGCGCTTGAACATGAGCACGAAGGCGGCCGAGAGAAACCCCCAGCCGCTGAGCGACAGCAGCGTGAGCAGCGTGAGCACCGCCGCCGCCGGCCAGTTGGCGCGCGAGAAATCGGCGTGGAAGAAGAGCGCGCCCATGGCCAACTGCACCGCCAGCAGGATGACGCCCTCGGCCACGATCCACAGCGACGGCCCCAGCAGCGCCAGCCCGGGCGCGGTGGCGGTGACCATCACCGGCTCGATGGTGCCGGCGGCCAGGTCGTGCTCCAACTCGCGGCCAAAGTGACGCAGGCCGATGCTGAGGAAGCGCGCGAACGAAGCGCCGATGAGCAGGAAGGTGAAGTAATCGCCATAGGCCGCCAGCGCCGCCGGCTGAGCGTTGCCGTAGAACCCGGCCAGCACCGAGAAGAAGACCACGCTCAGGATGCCGCCGATGTAGGTGCCCAGAAAGTTCAGGCGGTAGCTGCTGGCGTGCAGGAAGCCGCGCTGAACAAAGGCCCACACCTTGGGCAGGCTCAGCCCGCTGGCGGCGCGCACAGCGGCGGCGTTGAGCGGCGCGCTGGCCAGCGCATCGGCCGGCGGATCGGCGCGCGCGTCGCCCACGGCCGGCAGTTCGGCCGTCACGCGCCGTTCCTTTCGGCCAGCGACTGCTTGAGCACGGTCACCAGGCCATCGTCCTTGGGCCCATAGCGCCGCACGCGCGCGCCATGCGCCAATATAGTTTGGAACAGTGCTGCCTCCGGCGCGGGGGATTCGTCCAGTACCAGATCGAGCACCAGCCCGGCCGGTGAGCGGGCCACCAACACCACCGAGCGCACGCCGGGCAGGCCGCTCAGGTCAGCCACCAGCCGCTCGTCCGCCGCCGCCTGCCCGGCCGGCGCGGCCTGCCCTATCGGCGCCACCTGCCCCACCGGCGCGGCCAACTCCAGCCGGTAGACGACGCTGGCGCTGGCCTCTTGAATGAGGGCCGCCGGCGCGCCCACCCCGCGGATGCGCCCGCCGTCCAGGATTGCAACCCGGTCGCACAGCGCTTCCATCTCCTGCAGGTCGTGGGTGGTCAGCAGCACGGTCTTGCGGCGGCGCTGCACCAGCTCCTCGCGCAGCAGCCGGCGCAGGGTCTCGGCCGTCAGCGCGTCCATGCCCTTGGTGGGCTCGTCCAGGAACAGCACCGGCGGGTCGTGCAGCAGAGCGCGCACCACGTTCAGCTTCTGGCGCATGCCGGTGGAATAATACTGAAAGGGCGTGTTGCCGGCGCCGGTCAGGTCGAACAGCGCCAGCAGCGCGTCGATCTGGCGGCGGGTCTCGGCCCGCGACAGATTTTGCAGCGCGGCGAAGAACTCCAGGTTCTGCCGTCCGGTGAGCCGGCCATAAAACGAGTTCTCGTTGCTGAACACCAGGCCCAGGTGGGCACGCGCCAGCCCGGCTTCCTTCACCACGTCATGGCCATAGATGGCGGCGCGGCCGGAGGTGGGCAGGATCAGGGTGGTCAGGATACGGATCAGGGTCGTCTTGCCGGCGCCGTTGGGGCCGAACAGGCCGAAGAACTCGCCGGGCGCGATCTCCAAATCAATATCACTCAGCGCCGGCACCATCCCATGCGGGCCCTTGAAGGCGTGCGACAGATTCACCATGGAGATGGCCGAGGTCGGGGTCACGGCTCAGGCGTCCAGCTCGAACTCGGCCACCAGCGGGTAGTGGTCGGAAGCGGAGGCAATGTCGGGCAGATCCTTGACCACCCGGCAGTCGCGCAGGCGTGGGGCCAGGCTGGCCTCGGCAAAGACGTAGTCGTAGCGAGTGGTGGGGTTGGTGGTGTGCCAGGTGAAGCCATCCACCTCGTCCGGCTCTGGGCCGTGCTTGACGCCGTTGGGATGGCGAGCGCGGTAGCAATCCACATAGCCGGCCCGCAGGAGCTGGCCGATGGCCAGGTGAAAGACTGTATTGGCCTGGAGCAGCTGCACGCGGCGCATGCGGGCCGGGTTGCGCGCCTGGAGCACGCGGTCGCCGGGGGCGATGGCGTTCAGGTCGCCCAGGATCAGGCGCGGGCCGGGCGCGGCGGCGGCATGGCCCAGCAGCTTGCGCATGGCCTGCGCCCGGCGCACCTCGAACGGCAGCAATAAATAGGGCAGCAGGTGCACGCTGTAGACGGTGAGCGCGCCGCCAGACGGCAGGGTGAGCGTGGCCTCCAGCGCGGCCTGGGTGAGCGGCGGGGTGTTGTAGACGCGCCAGGCCTGGATGGGAAAGCGCGAGAGCAGGGCGATGTGCCGGTCGCCGCTGCCGCGCGCCCAGGCATGGTTCAGCCCCAGCCGCCGGCCCAGCTCGGCCACCACGCCTTCGTCATCGGCCTCGGTCAGCGCGGCCACATCCGGCGCGATCTGCGCCAAAACCCGCGCAATCGGCTCCAGCCGGTCCGTGCCGCCGAAACAGATGTTATAAGCCGCAAAACGGACGATCATGGGGAGAATATACCAGGGAAAGGATGAAGGATGAAGGCGGAAGGATCAAATGAGATCAGGCTATCCCGTAGACAGTACGCGAAAGGCCGTTCAACACATTAAACGGCGCAGATCGACGGCGGACGAAGTAATACCGACTTCTGTCCTTCACACCTGCCCAGAATCAGGTGCTGGGTCCTTCATCCTTATATTGCGCTCCTCTGCAGCACATCATCGATATACGCGACAAAAAGTTCTCGTGCCGGCGAT
Source organism: Anaerolineales bacterium (assembly GCA_043734225.1). Lineage (GTDB taxonomy): Bacteria > Chloroflexota > Anaerolineae > Anaerolineales > UBA6663 > JAYTFQ01. Next base: position 3,161 of record JAYTFQ010000183.1, read on the forward strand.
TGCGAAATCCGGTCGATGGCGCTATACATCGGCCGGATGGTGGCGGCAAGTTCGCATAGGATCAGATTGGGCGTCTTGCGCCCCATCGTCTGTTCATAGACTCTGAGAAATTCCTTGCCGGCCTCCACATGGCCCTTGCGTGCCAGCTGCATGCAGCAATAGCCCACATCAATGGCTGGATCGCCATAGGCCGCCTCTTCCCAATCGACCACCGCCACAATTTGATTCTTATCCCACAATAGCTGAGCCGGATAATAGTCAACATGCACCAAACCCTTTGGCACCGGCTGCATGGTCGGCCACAGTCTCTCAATGGCCGACCAGATCGCGGCCCCCTTGGGATGGGCAGCGATGTAGCTGGGAATTTCGCCTCCGGGCTTGAAAAACCAGAATGCTTCGGGATGGGCATCGAGCAAAAAACTTCTGTCAACGTGCTCAAGCGGGATCGAATGTATTTGGGCCAGGGTTCTGGCCATGGCGCCGGCCCAGGCCAGGGGATCGGCCGGCGCTAACTCCAGGGTTCCCGGCACATATTTCGTTATGATGCCGGGAGTACCCAACAGGCTGCCGCTGTCGTCCAGATAAATCAGCTCCGGGACCGGGACTGGCGACTGCTGCAAGAGCTGGAACAGCTTATATTCGCGGCGCGCTTTTTCACCTTGATCATAATTGGCAAAAATTTTATACCGGCGCACGACAATCTTAATATCTGAGCCATCCGCGGCGCGAGCGGCAACCAGACAGGTTGCGTTGGACATGCTGCCAGACAGCGAGGTTATCGCGGTCAAAACGCTCCCTGGAAAAAGTTGACCGAGCACCGATCGCGCTGTGTCTTCAGAGACTAATGCATCTAGCTCACTCATGCCTTGACTCTCCCGCCTTGCACAAAGTTGGGCTCGTCTTTCTTCGCACCTGCCCACGGCCGTCAACAGGCTCGTCAGGCGCTGGGTCCTTCAGCCTTCAGCCTTTGTATCAACTCCGGCAATTGGCCCAAATTCTCAATCTCGGCGTAGTGCGCGCCGGCCAGCTCTTCGGGGCTGACGCGCTCGTGGGCCCAGGTGAGGGCATAGGGGACGTGCACCGCCTGGCCGCCGATGGCCAACACTGGCAGCACGTCGGAGCGCAGCGAGTTGCCGACCATCAGAAAGCCTTCCGGGCGCAGGCGGTGGCGGCCCAACAAGGCAGAGTAACTGGCCGGAGTCTTGTCGCTGACGATCTCAATCTGCTGGAAGTGCTGGCCCAGGCCGGAGCGCTCGATCTTGCTCTCCTGGTCCAGCAGGTCGCCCTTGGTGATGATCATCAGCGGGAACTCGCGCGCCAGCGCGACGATCGTTTCCTGGGCGTGGTCCAGCAGCGCCACCTCGGCGCTGAGCATGTCCTTGGCCAGGTCGATGACGCGCTGCACATCCGGGCCGGTGATGCGGCCATCGGTGAGCTTGATGGCGGTCTCGATCATGGAGAGCGCAAAGCTCTTGACGCCAAAACCGAAAAAGCGCAGGTTGGCGCTCTCCACGCCAAAGAGCTGATCTTCAACCGGCCCGGTGACGCCATAGGGCGCCAGGAGTTGGCCGAGGCGCGCCTCGGCGTCGGAATAGAGGTGCTCGGTGTGCCAGAGGGTGTCGTCGGCATCGAAAGCAATTAGTTCAAGCATGGGGGGAATTATCGTGGAGGCGGGGCGTTTTGGGAACCCAGGAGGCGGGTTGGCATCGGCGAAAAACTAGTACACGGATTGCACGGATAGCACCGATAGCGCGGAGAAAAGCTAAAAGTGGAAAGGCGAGAAAAACGCGGCTTGTTGCTCGTTGGATTGATTGGAAATAGACTGGCGGCGCACAATGGATGGGAGGTCAGGTGATGAGCGTGGCAGACCAGGCGTTTCCGGAAATCAGCGCGGCGCAGATGGATAGGGTGCTGGCGTTTCTGCCGAGCTTTGAAACGCCGGGCGCAACTTTCGGTGAGTGGCAAACGCCGGCGGGGCAGTTTCCCTATTACTCGTTTAGCGCCGAAGTGTCGGGCTTTATGGCGGCGCTGTACCAAGAAAACTTCGTCATCAAATTTGACTGGCCAAGCTGGAAAGAGACAGCCCATGGTTTTATGGATCACCCCGAGACCCTGGCCGAGGCCGATCTGCTGACGCTGCGCAAGCTGCTGACGGCGCACGTGCGCAATGATCGCTTTGTGGAAGGGCACATGGCCGGCATGCTGAAAAACGGGCACATCACCGCCATCCTGCGCCGGCTGCAAACCATCCGCCAGGCCCTGCCCTCCGGCTGAAGACTCGCGCATTCTTCTCTGCCTCCTGCCTCCTGCCTCCTGCTTCCTGCTTCCTGCCTCCCGCCTTCTCACTTCCCGCTTCCCACCGCCAGCTTCTCATTCCTCATCCCCACCGCCGCCTGCCCGACCGGACCCTGCGCCCAGGCCAGGAAGTTGCGGGCGGCGCCGCTGGGTTCGCTGGCGGCTTCGGCCACGGCCAGCAGGCGCAGGGCAAGCGGCGCGCCCTGGGCGTCTTGCAGCGCCAGCGGCTTGACGGTGCCGTCCAGCTCTGGGGCAATCAAATAGCCCACGGCGCCAGGGTTGGCGGCCACCAACTGGCGCATGGCGGCCCAGGTGGGGGCGACCAGGGCGCTGGCGGTGACGGTGATGGGGCCGAAGGCGGTGGCAGCCAGGGCGGCCGCGGCGCCGGTGCCGGGGCCGCGCGTGACGACCTGCACCGACCCGGCCGCGCCGCCCACCTGGCCCCAATCGGCCGGGCGGCCGGCGAACAGGCCCTGCGCCTGCGGCAGGCTGATTGATTTCAGCGGATTACCGGGCCGGACGACGAACTCAAAGGGCACATAGCCGATGGGGGTGGCGAACAGCGTGGGGTCGGGCGCGATGGTGAAGGCCAGGTCGGCCTGGGCGGCGACGAGCTGCGCGGCGAGCGCCGACTGCGGCGCCAGACTGGGGGCCACGACCACGTCTGGGTTCACGCGGGCATAGGCGGCGGCCAGATCCAGCAGCAGGGGTTCGGTGATGTCGGTGACGGCGACGCGCACCAGGGCGGGCGTGGGGCGCGGGGTAAGGGTGGGCGAGGCGCAGGCAGACAGCAGCGCCAACAGCAGGCCGACGATCAGCGGCCAGCACGTGCGAACTGGCCGCCGCGTGCGGCCGCCAGCTAGATTAGGACCAAAGGGGATTGTGGCGCGCAATAACGATGTGCCGTCAAATGCCGGGCAGCGCTATTTGAGACCAAGCTGCTTTTTGAGATCCTGCGCGGAAACGGCCGGCTTCGCTTACCGGTTTCATATGTTGGCGCGGCTGGGGCGTAGTCACACGGCTAAGGCAAGGGCCTTAGCCATCGTGGGCGAGACGCTAAAGGATACAAACCACTTGGTGGGGTACAAATAATCGTCGCCCGACTCATCGACCACGCGCAGCAGGGAATGTGCTGACGCGTCAGCGTCGGGCAGCGTCTGATAAATCTTGCGCTTCTCGAGCGAGGCCGCATAGCCATCGTTCGCGATGCAGACCACATACTGCTTGGTCGCTTTGGATTTACGAGGGGTTGTGGTCATTTAGTTCTCACCAATAAGGCGTTTGATCTTGATTTCTTTCTTCCCGATGCCATGGGCTTCGTACCAATGCAGTTCAGCTTTCCGCACGGTCTGGTCTGGCAGACGCACCAGTGCAATACCCTTGAGCTTCCGCTAACGCCCGCGGCCATACAGCTTGCGCAGCCGGGCAATTTCTCGAATGGAATTGCCAGCGGCCACGACCTCAATATCACTAATGTCCCCGGCAATTTCCCATGGCATTCACAGCGATTCTAGGACCATTTACGCTATCCGGCAATGTTAGCGCCAGAGGTGTTGGCCCCAAGTAGTAATGTCCCCTTTGTCCCAAATAGAAATGTCCCCTCCGACTGGCCCCGGGCGCTAGTCGTGGGACACTCTTTCGTGGATA
>JAYTFQ010000184.1:0-7155 GCA_043734225.1 Anaerolineales bacterium
ATGCGCGGGTTGACGGCGTTTAAGACCAGCGCGCGCTTCATGCGCTCCTGGCCGACAATAGCGGTAAACGGAAAGATAGGGGGCATAGTGATTTTTGGATTTGACCGTTGAATAGGTGTGAACGAAGGGGATTATACCATTCCAATCTCATGGTCCAAATGGGCCGGCCTGGCGGTGCCACACCGCCCGGTTGTCAAGTTGCCAGGGAAAATTTGTCAAGAAAGGGCAAGTTTCGCAAGTGCCGCGGGGTTATGGTATTGCCACAAGACACCAAGACAGACGCGCGCTCGCCGTCAAATAAGGAGACTACCATGTACCAACCCGGAATGGATCGCCAACTCGCTCAGGTTTATTACAACGATATGCTGCAAAACAGCGCGTCCAAACCCGCCGCCCGCAAGCTCAGCCTGGCCCTGGCCGCCGCAGCCCCGCTGGCCGCCCTGGTGATCTGGCTATTGATCATCCACTAACGGCTTGGGCGCGCTTCGCGCCCAACTGCCTCACGCCGTTTGTGCAGGTGGCAGACTAAGATTTACGATTTCGGCGCAGGCGCCACGCCCCAGTCTGCTCAGGGGCGCGGCGCGCATACCCCCCCAGAAAGACGCATTTTCTCGCCTGATTCCCTCACGCTCGCCTCATAAGCCCGCCCGCCCGCGCGTCAAACACGTGCTCGCATTTGTGGTGTAGCGGCGTTTGACTTTTTCTCGGGTTTGCGATTCGTCCGATTCACCCGTATAATGCGCCGCATACACTGATTGGACGGAGAATACAACCTGCATGCCAGCTACTGATCAAATCCTCGGGCACACGACCGCGCCCGAGGTCAACCCGATGTCGGCTTTGCTCGAATCTGATTACGGCCTCAGCTTGCCCACCCGCGGCGAAATCCGCGAAGGCGTGGTGGCGCGCATCACCCCCAGTGAAATTCTGGTGGATGTGGGCGCCAAGTCTGAAGGCGTGATTACCGGCCGCGAGCTCGACAGCCTCGAAGAGTCAACCCGCAAGGCCCTGGCAACCGGCCAGACCATCCTGGTTTACGTCATGGACCCGGAGGACCGCAACGGCAACATCGTGTTGTCGCTCACCCGCGCGCGCGAAGAGCAAGACTGGCGCGATGCGGAGGCCCTGCTGGCTTCGCAGGACGTCTATAGCGGCGCGGTCGCCGGCTTTAACAAAGGCGGCCTGATCGTCAAGCTCGGCAACGTGCGCGGCTTCGTGCCCGCCTCGCAGCTAGGCCCCTCCCGCCGCCGCCGCTCGGAAGGCGACACGCCCGAGCAGAAGTGGGCGCGCATGGTGGGCGAGCCGATGCAGGTGAAGGTCATCGAAGTCGACCGCGGCCGCAACCGGCTGATCCTGTCGGAGCGCGCCGCCGCCAAGGAATCGCGCGAGGCCCAGAAGGACCGCCTGCTGACCGAGATCAAGGCCGGCGACGTGCGCAAGGGCCATGTCATCAGCCTGGCCGAGTTTGGCGCCTTCGTTGATATCGGCGGCGCCGATGGCCTGGTGCACCTGTCCGAGTTGTCGTGGAAGCACATCACGCACCCGAACGAAGTGCTGCACGTCGGCCAGGAAGTGGAAGTCGTCGTGCTGAACGTGGACCACGAGCGCAAGCGCATTGGCCTGTCGCTCAAGCGCCGCGAAGACGATCCCTGGACGCTGATCCAGCGCAAGTACGCCATCGGCCAACTGATCAGCGGCACCATCACCAAGCTCGCTAAATTCGGGGCATTTGCCCGCGTCGAAGGCGAAGACGAGATCGAAGGCCTGATCCACGTCTCCGAGCTGTCTGACGGCCACATCGAGCATCCGCGCGAAGTGGTCAACGAAGGCCAGACGCTCACACTGCGCGTAATCAAGATTGAGCCCGACAAGCGCCGCATGGGCCTGAGCCTGAAACGCGTGGCCTCGGCCGAATACGCCGACACGGACTGGGAGCAAGTGGCTGCCGCCATCCCCGATATCGATGATATGACGGAGCGCGAAGCCTGAAAGCACCAAACCGGGCGCCGTGATACGTCAAACGGCGCCCGCTGCATTTCTAATTGAATTCTGTGTTGCCCTCCCCAAAACAGGTAGCCTCTTGTTTTGGGGATTTTTGATAGAATAGGTGAGAGCAGATACTATCCGCCGGCAATCTATCATTTGCCGGCCCATATCTAATACTGTGTAGGTAGACAAGGTACGGAGAGGAGTTTCTGTGACAAACAAATTGGAACGCTTCACCCAGCGCGCGCGCCGCGTGCTCAGCCTGGCCCAAGAAGAGGCCGAGCGCATGCGTCATGCGTATATCGGAACCGAGCACTTGCTGCTGGGGTTGATGCGTGAGGAGGGCGGCGTCGCTGGACGCGTGCTGCGCGACCTGGGTGTTGAACAGCGGCGTGTGCAGGAAATGGTTGAACGCCTGACAGGCGCCAGCGCCGGCCGTGCCTCCACCGTCAGCAAAATCGATCTGGCTCCCGGCACCAAGCGCGTGCTGGAGCTGGCCGTCGACGAGGCCCGCCGCATGGGCCATCACTATATTGGCACCGAGCACCTGCTGCTGGGCATGGTCCGCCAGAATGAGGGCGTGGCCATGGACGTGCTCAAGAAATTGGGCATCTCCGCCGAGCAGATCCGGCGCCAGACCCGCCGTGTCTTGCAGGAAAACCCGGTCCAGTCCGCCACGCGCGCCCCGGCCGCGGCCGCGTCCGCCGCCGCCCGCAAGGAGCGGCCCAAGACGCCCCTGGTCGACCAGTTGGCCACCGATCTGACCGCCCTGGCCGAAGAGGGCAAGCTCGACCCGGTCATCGGCCGCCAGATGGAAATTGAGCGCGTCATCCAGATTCTGGCGCGCCGCACCAAGAACAATCCAGCCCTGATCGGCGAGCCCGGCGTGGGCAAGACCGCCATCGTCGAGGGCCTGGCCCAGCGCATCGTGAACGGCGACACGCCCGAGCCGCTGCTGGGCAAGCGCGTGCTGCAGCTCGATGTCGGCTCGCTGGTGGCTGGCACCATGTATCGCGGCCAGTTTGAAGAGCGCCTGAAGCGCGTCATCGAAGAGCTGAAATCAGCCGAAGCCATTCTGTTTATCGACGAAGTCCATATGCTGGTGGGCGCCGGCTCGGCCGGTTCGTCGGTGGACGCGGCCAACATTCTTAAGCCGGCGCTGTCGCGCGGCGAGCTGCAGGTCATCGGCGCCACCACCCTGGACGAATATCGCAAGCACATCGAGAGCGATGCCGCGCTGGAGCGCCGCTTCCAGCCGGTTACGGTGGACGAGCCCAGCATTGAAGAGACCATCAATATCCTGCACGGTGTGAAGGCCGCCTACGAAGAGCACCACAAGCTGACCATCACCGAAGAAGCCATCGACGCCGCGGCGCACCTCTCGGCGCGCTACGTCCCGGATCGCTTCCTGCCGGATAAGGCTATCGACCTGATCGACGAGTCCTCATCGCGCGTGCGCATGTACAAGAGCCCCGAGGCCCAAAACTTCAAGGCCGCCATCACCAGCCTGCGCACCATCCGCGCCGAGCATCAGATGGCCATTGAGGAAGACCGGCTGGACGATGCCCAGGAGCTGATCAACCGCCAGGCCGAAGTGGAAGCCAAGCTGGAGCAGATGCGCGTCGGCTGGGACCGGGCCACCGGGCCGCGCGTCACCGCCGAAGACATCGCCGAAGTCGTCTCCATGTGGACCGGCGTGCCCGTGATGCAGATCGCCGAGGAAGAGTCGGCCCGCCTGCTCAAGATGGAAGAGGCGCTGCACCAGCGCATCATCGGCCAGAACGAGGCCATTGTGGCCATCTCCAAGGCCGTCCGCCGCGCCCGCGCCGGCCTGAAAGATCCCAAGCGCCCCATCGGCTCGTTCATCTTCCTGGGCCCCACCGGCGTGGGCAAGACCGAGCTGACCAAGGCACTGGCCCAGTTCATGTTCGGCAGTGAAGACGCCCTGGTCCAGTTGGATATGTCCGAGTTCATGGAGCGCCACTCGGTCTCGCGCCTGGTGGGCGCCCCGCCCGGCTACGTCGGCTACGAAGATGCCGGCCAGTTGACCGAGGCGCTGCGCCGCCGGCCTTACTCCATCGTCGTCTTTGACGAGATCGAGAAGGCCCATCCCGAGGCGCACAACATGCTGCTCCAGATCATGGAAGAGGGGCACCTTTCGGATGCGCGCGGCAAGAAAGTCAACTTCCAGAACGCCATCATCGTGATGACGTCCAATATCGGCGCCGACCTGATCAAGCGCCAGACCTCCATGGGCTTCGCCGTCAAACGCGACGAGGTCGAGGCCCAAAAATTCCAGTATGACGATATGCACCGCACCCTGACCGAATCGCTCAAGAAGGTCTTCCGGCCGGAGTTCTTGAACCGCGTCGACGGGGTGGTGGTGTTCCGCGCGCTGAGCAAGCCGGAGATCAGCCAGATCGTGGACCTGGAAGTGCACAAGGTTGCCGTGCGCGTGGGCGAGCATCACATCAACATTGAGGTGACGCCCGAAGCGCGCGAATTGCTGGCCGACCTGGGCTACGATCCTGACATGGGCGCCCGGCCGCTGCGCCGCGTCATCCAGGCCAAGATCGAGGATACCCTGTCCGACGGCATGCTCTCGGGCGAGTTCAAGGACGGCGATGAGGTCCGCGTCGAAGTCGTCGACAAAGACATCAAGCTGACCACCGTGGCCCGCAAGGCCCTGCCCGAACCGGAGACGCCCGAGACGCCCGAGACGCCTGAGGCGCCTGAGGCGCTGTTGCCGGCTCTGTAACTCTGCTTCAAGGCGGGGCGGCCTTCTGGCCACCCCGCCGCTTTTTAACCCAGAAACAACAGCCCATGCCCAAAACCAAGACCCAATTCGTCTGCCAGCAATGCGGGCGCGTGACGCTCCGCATGATGGGCAAATGCCCGCAGTGCGGCACCTTCAACTCCATGGTTGAGGAAGTGGTGGTCGAAGCCCCGCGCGCGGCAGCCGCCCACAGCACCTTTGGCGGACTGCGCTCCGCTCCCAAACGCCTGCGCGAAATCGATGTGGAAGGCTCGGAGCGCTGGCCGCTGCCGATGGCCGAGTTCTCGCGCGTGCTGGGCGGCGGCGTGGTGCCGGGCTCGCTGGTGCTGGTCGGCGGGGATCCGGGCATCGGCAAAAGCACCCTGCTATTGCAGGTGGCCACCATGCTGGCCGTCACCCACGGCCCGGTGCTGTACGTCTCCGGCGAAGAGTCCGAGCGCCAGATCAAGATGCGCGCCGAGCGGCTGCAGGCCGAGCAAGACGCCGCCTTCCCAGAAGATTTGTATCTGGTCACCGAGACCAATCTGGATGTGATCCTGGAGCATATCCAGACGGTTAAGCCACGGCTGGCGGTGATCGACTCGATCCAGACCGTGTTTCTAGGCGACATCAGCTCGGCCGCCGGCTCGGTCAGCCAGGTGCGCGAATCCGCCGTCCGTCTGCAGGGGCTGGCCAAATCGTCTGGCATCGCCATCTTTCTGATCGGCCACGTCACCAAGGAAGGCACCCTGGCCGGCCCGCGGGTGCTGGAGCACATCGTCGACACCGTGCTGCAGCTGGAGGGCGACCGCTACCAGTCTTACCGGCTGCTGCGCGCCACCAAAAACCGCTTTGGGGCCACCTCCGAGGTGGGCGTGTTCGAGATGGCCGGCGCCGGCATGCTGGAGGTGCGCAACCCGTCGGAAGCTTTCCTGGCCGAGCGCATGGTCAACACTGCCGGCTCGGCCATTGCCGTTACCATGGAAGGCACCCGCCCCATCCTGGTTGAAATCCAAGGACTGACCAGCGCCACCGCCTTTGGCAACCCGCGCCGCACACCGAACGGCGTGGACTTCAACCGTCTGCTGCTGATCACCGCCGTGCTCACCAAACGGCTGGGCCTCAAGCTCGGCGAGCAGGATGTTTTCGTGAACGTGGTCGGCGGGCTGAAGATCGGCGAGCCGGCCGCGGATTTGGCCATCGCCGCGGCCATTGCCTCGTCCGTGTTGGACCGCCCGGCCCTGGCGGACTGCGCCCTGATTGGCGAAATCGGGCTGTCGGGCGAGCTGCGCGCCGTCAGCCAACTGCCACAGCGTCTGCGCGAGGCCAAGCAGTTGGGCTTCCGGAAAGTCGTCATTCCGCGCGCGCTGCGCCCGGCGGAAACCCAGCTCGAGGGCCTGGAAGTGGTGCAAGCTCGCACCCTGCGCGAGGCGCTGGAAGTGAGCCTGATGCCCGCCGAGCGGCGCGCGGATTGAGGCCTGTCTGTTTGACGCTGCCCTACCGCTGTGCTACTATGTTTATACTCCAGGTGGGCCAGCCTTTATTCAATCATCTGTTTTAGATTGCCCGCTTGTCGTTTCGGATTCGTCGCCGCACTCATTCTCCCCGTTTGGGGACCAACGATACGAGCCCGGACTGGCGGTTTGGCTGAATCGGCTAGCCGGCGCCAGTGGGCGCCTGACGTGTTATCGTCTTGCATGAGCGCGCGGAGAGTCCGGCGCTCGTCTTTGTTTAATTGTCTATCCTGTCGGTAGAGGAGCCCGGTTGTGAGCGTTGAATTTGTCATGCGCCTGATCGGCATGGTCGTCCTGGCCATTGGGGGCGTATACCTTGGGCTCGGGTTGTCCTCGGCCGCGGATACGCCGCCCGAGTTGTGGGCGGTGGTCTTCGCGCTGTTGGGGGCGCTGGTGGGCCTGGTGGCCACCCCCTTCGTCACCACCCGCCCGGCGCGCGCCGTGCGCGGCTACATCATGCAAATGTCCGCCGCGGCGCTGTTGGCGGCCATGACCGGGCTGATCGTCGGTCTGCTGGTGGCCGGGCTGCTGTCGTTCCCCATGTCGCTCCTGCCCAAACCGTTCAGCCAGATCCTGCCCATGGTGGCCGCCGTGGTGTGCGCCTGGCTGGGCATCTCGGTCTTCGTCATGCGCCAGCGCGATATCTTTTCGCTCTTCCGCAGCCGGCTGACCAAGGGCCTGGCAGCCGAGGGCGCCGGCGCGGCCAACGACGGCCGCAGCGTGCTGATCGACACCAGCGTCATCATTGACGGGCGCATCGCCGATATCTCGCACACCGGCTTCATCGCCGGCACCATCCTGGTGCCCAAATTCGTGCTCAACGAGCTGCAGCACATTGCCGATTCGCCCGACGCCTTGCGGCGCAATCGGGGCCGGCGCGGGTTGGAAGTGCTCAACCGG
>JAYTFQ010000185.1:0-8728 GCA_043734225.1 Anaerolineales bacterium
CCACGGCATACCATTCGGCCGGCATCAAACGACAGGCTGAGCAGATGCGTCAGGCCAGCAAAAGATGCTGTTTGAAGAAGTCAGTGATGGCGTCATAGCATCTGACCTTGTTCTCGTATTTGAGCACGTCGTGGCCTTCGTTCTCAAAGACCAGATAGTCCACCCGTTTGCCGGCGGCCCGCAAATACTCAACCACGTCGCGTGACTCGGGCTCGACGACGCGCGGGTCGTTTTTGCCTTGGATGACCAGCAGCGGGCAGGCCACCGCGTCGAAGTAGGTGGCCGGGGAGCGCTCGGCCAGGCTGGCCTGGTCGCGTTCCGGGTCGCCGACGGTCAGGCGGAAGTAGGGCTGCCAGGTAAGCGGCAGCCGCTTGATGAAGCTGGCCAGGTTGTAGGGGCCGAACATGTCGCAGGCCGCCGTCCAAAGCTCGGGGTGGCGGGCGGCCAGCAGCAGGGTCATGTAGCCGCCATACGATCGGCCGGTAACGCCGGCGCGCGACAGATCCAGGCGCGGGTCGCGCGGCAGCACCTGGGTCATGGCATACACATGGTCCAGCCGATCGGCGCCGCCCCAGTCGTGGTCCACCTGCTTCATGTAGCGCAGGCCATACCCCGCGCTGCCGCGCACGTTCGGCACGAACACCGCCAGGCCGTTGAGGGCCAGGAACTGGATCAGCGGCATGGAGAACCAGGCGAAGTCTGGCCGTTCCTGGCTTTGCGGGCCGCCGTGAATGTAATACACCAGCGGCCGCGGCCCCGCAAAGCCCAAGGCCGGCGCGGGCAGATACAGCCGGGCGGAGATGCGCAGGCCGTCAAAGGACGTGAAGGCGGCGTCCTCGCCCGGCGCCAATAGCTCGTCCGCAACGCCCAGCACGCGTTCATCCGTGTGCTGTGTCAGGTTCTCGCGGGCCGCTCCGCCAACCGAATATATTTGCGTGGGCGAGATGGCAGTGGAGTAGGCCAGCACAAATTCATCGCTGGCGCGCTCGTAGTAGACTGATTCCATGACACCCTTAGCCACGCCGCCCTGGCCGGCGATGACGTGCCGCAGCTGCATTGACCGGCCGGCCTCGTCGAATTCGCCCTCATACAGCCAGGACACCCCATCGATGTTATACGTCAGCCGGTAGTGCTGGCCGTGCAGGTGATCCAGCGCGCTGAGCTCACCGGCGCCAGCGTGCTGGGCGCCACGGATGGCGACCGGCTCGATGATGGCCGGCGGGAAGCGTTCCAGATTGAGATAGCCCAGGCCGTAGGCATCGTCATGCAGCGCGGTGAGCAGGAGCAGGCCGCGCTGGCCGGGCGTGAAGAAGATATTGGAGATGGCGGCCGGCGGGTAGGCCTGGCCTGGCGCGCGCTGCGCCAGGGGCGTGCCGTATAGCACCTGCTGCTGGCCATCCTTCAGCCAATACAGGGTGCTGTCGCCTACCGAGTAGCCCTCGTTGAAAACGATCTGGCTATGATCCGCGCTGACCCCATCCGGCGTCAGTCCCCACTCGCTTTCGGCCAACCGGTCTAGCACCCCGCTTTCCAAATGGCCGCGATAGGTGACACTGTAGGAGGCCTGGCGCGATTCGGCCAGCAAGTAAACGATATTGCTCTCGATATCGGCTTTGACGGCATGAACGCGGTAGGCGGCCAGTTGGTCGCCAAAGGCCGGCTGCGGAAAACCGCCAGTCATAGGCACCAGCATCGGTTGATAGTTTTCGTCGCCGTCGTGGTCCAGCATCACCAACACCTGGCCCAGCCTGGGGAAGACGTGGATGGCGTGGCCGCCCACCAGGTCTGGGTTTTGCAGGGCTATGTCTGGCGGCAACAGCGGCTCGGGCACACTGCCGCCCGGTCGAGCCAGCATGCGGTATAGGCTGAGCCGGCCGCTCAGGTTGCTGACGAAATAGATATAGCCATCGGCGAGCTGAGGCGCGACGAACAGGCGGGCAGCGAGCAAGGATTCAATCTGCATGGTTGATTGTTATTAATCGCCTGAATGCGGCCGGTGTGGCGCGCCACACCGGCCGCATTCAGGTCGACCAAAATCCCTAGAGCTGGTAGATGTCGGCGAGCTTGTTGGTCAGGTAGCGGACATACGGGCCGACGTCGATGGGGCCGCCGACCAGGCGCTGGAGCATTTCGGTGGGCGTGAACTTGCGCCCGTGGCGGTGCAGGTTTTCGCGCAGCCATTCGCGCAGGGTCTGGAACTCGCCGCGCTCAAACTGCTGGTACAGGTCGGGCATGGCGGCCAGGGCCTTCTCCCAAATCTGGCAAGAGATAATGTTGCCGAGCGTATACGTTGGGAAATAGCCGATGTAACCGGAGGACCAGTGAATGTCTTGCAGCACGCCATGCGCGTCGTCGGGCACGCTGACGCCTAAATAAGCCTGCATACGCGCGTTCCAGGCCTCGGGCAACTCGGCCACCCGCAGTTTGCCTTCCATGATCTCCTGCTCCAGCTCAAAGCGCAGGATGACGTGCAGGTTGTAGGTCGCTTCGTCGGCCTCCACCCGGATTAAGGAGGGCTGCACTTTGTTGATGGCGCGGTAGAACATCTCCTGGTCCAGCGCCCCAAAAGTGGCTGGGAAGGCTGCCTGCAATCGGGGATAGAAGTGATGCCAAAAGGGCCGGCTGCGGCCGACCAGGTTTTCCCACAGGCGGCTCTGCGATTCGTGCAGGCCCAGCGAGATGCCGCGGCACAGCGGCGTGCGCTCCAGCGCCGGGCTGATGCCGTTCTCGTACAGGCCGTGGCCGCACTCGTGCATGGAGCCAAACAGGGCCGGGCCGACCGAATCGGGATAGTAGCGGGTGGTAATGCGGATATCGGTGGTGCCGGCGCTGGTGGCGAAGGGGTGCACGGTCGGGTCCAGCCGCCACGAGTCATCCTTGAAGCCGAAACCTTTGATAATGCCGGTGACAAAAGCGCGCTGCTGCTCGGCGGGGAAACTGCCACGCAGGCAGCTGTCGTCCACCGGCCGGCCGCGCTCGGCGACGGCGGCAATGAGCGGCACCAGGTCTTGCTTGAGATCGTCAAACACCCGGCGCACGTCCAGGGTCTTCATGCCGGGTTCGTAATCATCCAGCAGGATATCGTAGACGTGCTCGCTCTCGTCATGGTATTCCACGTAGCGATGCTTGAGCTCAATGTTCTTCTGCAGATGCGGGGCAAACACGTCGAACTGGGAGCGCTGGCGCGCCTCCACCCAGGCCTCACTGGCCAGGGAGGCTGTGCGCGCCATCTGGGCGCGCAGCTCGGCCGGCACGCGCCGGGCTTTGTCCCAATCGCGGCGGGTAACGCGGATCAGGCTGGCGTCGTCGCTGTCGTAGGGCAGGCTCTCTTCATACGGCCGCAGCTCGTCCAGCAGCCGGCCAATCTCATCTGAAATAAACTTCTCGTGCGCGATCTGGCCGAGTGTGGCCATCTGCTCGGCGCGCACCCGCCCGCCGCGCGCGGGCATTTGGGTGCGCTGGTCCCAATTGAGCATGGCGGCGACCTTGTTCAGGTCATGGATTTCGGCCAGACGGGTTTTCAGTGTGCTGAATTTGTCTTCCAAGGTACTTGCCTCCTGATGTGGGCCCCATTCTACGGGAAATGAACTGAAAAAACGAGTGCGGCGCCCGTGTCGATGAAATTGACACGCGCGCCGCACTCGTTTTTTCAGCACTTTTTTCTGTTACAATGCCCCCGCCCAACGAGGAGGGCAGCCTGGTTGCAAGGAGAGTGCTCAGTTGACCGTCGTTAATCCGGATGGTGTTGGCAAGCAGCGCGACCGTTTGATGAAAGGCGTCACCCTGGCGCTGCGGACGGTAGCCAGCCGCTCGCAGGTGGACACCGAGACGCGCGACCTGGTGGCCTTTATTGCGCTGGCGCTGAATGAAATCCACGCCACGATTGATGTGACCTGCCTGGCCTGGGAAAAGCGCGATTACTGGCTGAAGGCCGACCAGTTCAGGCGCGAGTGGGGTTGGGCCGGGCGCACGGCCGAGAAGATCGAGCGCGTGGTGCTGGGCGACCAGTGGCAAGACTTGCCCCAGTTGATGGTGGAATTGTCCAAGCATCTGGAGAAGGTGAACCTGCCCAAGCGCAACACCCTGGGCACGCCGTGGACGGGGGCGTATAAGAAGCTGGCCGCGGAGCGAGAGCGGGGGGTTCCGGTCAGCAAGTAGGGGCGGCAGAATTGTTTGGGAGTGTGGGCGTGTGGGAGTATGGGGGAAGCGCGCCTTTTACTCCCATACTCCCTTACCCCCAAACTCACACGCTCATTCACGCATAACCTCCCACAGCCCTTCATTCACATCAGCATGTACGTAATCCGCGGCCTCGGCCAGGGTGGCGCGCTTTGGCGAGCCCAGGGGGGCGACGCCGTGGCGGGTGAGGGTGAGCCCCAGGCCGAGACGGTTCAGTTGATCCACCGCCTGGGCCACGCCGCGCAGGCTGCTGGGTGAATCCTCAAAGACGTGCACCACCTCGCCGGCGCAGGCTGTGAGCGGAAAGCGCAACTGGCTGCCGCGTTCGGCGGCCAGCGCAGCCTTGATCGACTCGACTTCCAGGCCGGTTTTCGCGGCGGCTATGGCCGCCATGGCGTGAATGGGCGATGGCTTGACCAACTGCGAACCCGCCTGGCCGACGCGCCGCGCCCACCAATCCAGCTTGCCGAAGCCCATCACCGGCACCCCAGCCAACCCGGCTAGTTCAGCCCCAATTTCGCTTTCAGGCGTGTAGCCGCGCCCAAAACCGCCGGCCTCCAGCGGGGTGCGGCTGGGGCGGGCGGTGAACACGACCGGATGAAACCCACCCTGTGCACGGCGGTCCAGAACGGCCTGGCAGACTTCGGCGCTTAGCAGTGAAGTGTCCAGCTCCTGCAAGAGCGCCGGGCCTTCCACGTGCGCGGGCAGGCCGTAATACTCCCCATATTGCCCATCGCCGAGCGCATAATTCTGAAAGACTTGCATGGCCGGTGAGCGGTCGATGTCGTAGACCTGGCCGAGCAACTGCTCCAGCAGCGGCGCGGCCAGCGCGGCCGGGATTTGGTCCTGGTGGCGCAAGTCGTCCAGATAAAAGCCGAGCGCGGCGCGGGCCGGCAGCAGGCCGGTGGTCCGCGCCGCGGCGCCGACGCGGCGCGCCAGCGCCGCAAAATCCAGCGTGTGCTTCACGGCCGAGCGGGCCGGCAGCGCCGCCAGCAGCGTCCACCAGTCGCGCGGCAACTCCGCCAGCGCCGCGCGACCCCTGGCGCTGCGCGCTTCCGCGTTCAGCCGCGCCAGCAGCAAAGCCGCTGCCACCACGGCGCACGAATCCCACTCCACGGTAATACTTTCGGACTCGAACACATCGATTTCGGCGTCGCTGGGCGCCCGGGCGGTCAGGCTCAGGCGCCGGCTGAAATATTCCGTGGTGCGCTGGATGCCGGCCCGGTAGGCGCGGTTTTCGACGAGGACACCGTCGACATCGAGGAGGATGATCATGGCGGAAGGATGAACGCTGCGCGTGAAGGATGAATAAGGATGAAGGGCGAACGGCACTGCTTGGTCGTTCGTCCTTCGTCCATTTTACATGACGGTCAGGCGGTTGCTTCGGGCAGCAAGTTGGCAGGGCCGGCGAAATACAGGGCGGTGGAGGCGGGCGGCAGAGTCACCTGAAACTCGGTGGCGCTGCGCGCCAGGAGCTTTTCGCCGAACAGATCATAGACGACCTCGGCCCGCTGGGGCAGCTTGAAGGTGCGCGGGCCGCCGGCCACCGAGTGCACGCTCAGCAGGTTGGGGGTGGCATAGAGCACATCGCCATCCTCATTGTAGAGATGCACCCCGGCGTGCCGGGCGAGGCCGCGCAGCACCGGGCCGGGGATATCCGGTGAGGCGCAGTAGATCGAGGTCCACGATTGGGCCGGCGTCTCCGGGTTGAAGGTGCGCAGGCCGAGACCTGGCTTGTTGCGGCCAAACACCGTCACCACCTGGCCGAGCGTCACCGCGTCCGGGTCTTCCAGGTGAAGGCTGGGGCCGATGGGGTTGGTGCTGCCCCAAAACCAATCTTGTGGCAGGCCGCGGGTGGCCGGATGCTTAAAATTGGTGAGGTGCATCAGCGGGCTCCAGGCGCCGTTGGCCAGCACAAAGCGCAGTCCGGTCAGGTCGGTCATGTGATCGGCGGAGAGCGCGGGTTGGTCGGCGGGGGCGTCGCTGTTGAGCAGGCCGGGGGCGTAAAGCCACAAGGCCGTGCGCCCGTCGCGGCGCAGGATGTTCTTCAGCGCGGCGCGGCGCCTGTCGTTCAGGTGGAAGGGATTGAGGAAGATATACAGCTTGTAGGCCGGCAGGTGGCCCTCAAGCAGATCCTCTAGAAAGTAGATGTCGTGCGGCGCGCCGAAGCGGTTGAGGCTGGTCACGCGCTGGCGCCAGATGAGCGGCATATCGACATTGTTCTTGATCGACTCATAGAAATACGACTCGTCGTCCAGGAACACGGCCACTTCCGAGGCAGGCGTGCGATCCAGACTTAGCGCCCAGGCGCCCAACTGCTGAAAGCGCTCGATCCAGCGTTTGCGCTCCGGCTCCAGGCTGGGGTGTTCATGCAGCTCGTGGGTTTCGAACCAGGTGATGCCGTGGGCGTGAGTGAGCGCCTGGGCGAAGTTGCGCTGGTAGACGGCGATGGAATTCTCCACGCTCTGGTTTCGACCGCCCGGGTCGAAGTTGTTGTGCATCAGCGCGTCTTCTTCCATGAGGTAAATCTTGCCGTGGTGGCGCAGGCTTTCGGACGGCTGCATGGGCAGGCCGTCGCCGCCCAGGCCGCGGAAGGCATAGCCGTGCGGGCTGACCAGGAAATCGACGGCGGGCGAGCGCAGCAGCTTGCGCAGGCCCAGATGACCGCTGGTCTGCAGGGTGGAGACTTCGGCCTCGGCGATGCTCTGGTTGCCGGCGAAGAAGGCCATATTCCAGGCCAGGTCCAGCACGTAGCCAAAAAAGCCGCCGACTAATTTTTCGCCAGCGGTGGCCTCGCGGACGGTCTCGGCAAAACTAATAAAGTCGTCGGCGCATAGTTCGGCAAAGCACTCGTAGTAGTCGATGGTCTTGCGCTCGCGGCGCGGATCTCGGAACGAACCGCCGGTGGCGGTGTTGGACTGCTCCGCTTGCGAGGGCACCTCGGCCGTGTCGAGCGTCACCTGCGCGTCAGCCCAGGCGCCTTGCAGCGAGGCGTCAGTCTGATAGCGCTGGCGCAGCCAGGCGCGGAAATGGCGGCGCATGGGCGGACTGTAGTCCACGGTCGGTAATAACATGCACGAGGTGTCTTTTATCCACTCGCCCGACGAGCCGGCGCCGATCTGGAAGCCGAGCACACGGTCATACAGCCCGACTTCCTTCAGATATGGGACGATGGCGCGCAGTTGGCCGCGCACCTGCTCTTGCCAGATGGTGGAGGCGAACGAGTTGCCGACGCGGTTGCCGTCCGACATGATTTCCACTTCATCCGGATAGGCTTCGTTCCACCAGCGGCCGGGCGTCCACTGCGTGTCGAAGGCCATGCGCACCAGGAACATAGCCTGCGGGTCGGCGTCGATGTAGGGCTGCATGCCGGGCAGCAGCATGGAAAAATCATACGGATTGGGATTGCCCGGCCGGGGGCCAGGCCAGGTTTCGTTGGGGGTGCCGGTGGAGTAGATGTGCACGCCGGCTTCGGCGTAGCGGCGCATGTAGGGCATGTCCAGCTTCATCATGGCTGGGTCCATGCCGCCGATAAGGTGGCAGCCGAGAAACGCCGGCTGGTCGTCCAGGAACACCGTCGGCGTTCCGTTGTGCATTTTCAGTTGGGCCTTCATGCGAGCGTCACCTTGGTGGGGGTAGGGGGAAAGCTGCTGCCTCCAGCGCGGAGGCATCCGGCATTATACCGGAGCCGGTTGGCCGGGTTCAACTGAGCGCTGATGTTGGGTAAATTTCAGTTTGGGGCCAATCGGCACCGGCGCCGCGAATGGCCGGTGCCCGGAGCGGGATTGTACTGGCTCAATCGCACGCAACCACGGCGCGCGAAGTGCCTAACATTGACGTGCCAATCGTTGAGGCCCATCCCCCACGGGGCGCTTCGCGTCGCGCCCGACCGTGACGCAAGGCCCAACACAGCACATTCGCGTTGCTCAGAAACAAGGCCGCTTAAGGACATGCCGGGAGTCCCATCCACTACGGGGCGCGTTGCGTCGCGCGCCATCTTGACGCAGCGCCCAAGACAACGCATTCGCGCTGCTCAGAAACGAGGCTCCTTGGGACATGCGGGGAGGCTCTTCGCGCGCTAAGATGCCGATAATCCCAAGGCAGCGCGTTCGCGCTGCCCAGAAACTGTAATACGCGAATGACATAACGGGAGGTCCTTCGCGCGCAACCGTGAAACAAGGCCCAAGGCAGCGCGTTCGCGCTCAAGATAGACAACCAAGCAAAACGGCGTTTCTCGCGTCACAACATGCCGCGTGCGCGACTTGTTTACTCAGAGTGACAGTCATAGAGGCCTGGCAAGACCCGTTTCTGGCGTCAAAACACGCAACGCGCCCCGCGCGGCATGACCACTCAGGGCGACAGTCCGCCCCCCAAAACTACAAATGCGCCCGCGATTTTGGGCACGCGACAGAGGAAGGACCTCCGGAGTGCTAATGATGTGGCGCTGCGTCAGGCAACAGGGTGGGTACCTGTTCGCTTCGCGTGTGGCGGGTGTGGCGGAAGGCTTGAAAACAAGGCGAATGCTGAAAAATCATGTGGCTTTAAGGCC
>JAYTFQ010000186.1:0-6544 GCA_043734225.1 Anaerolineales bacterium
GCCGGTGGACGCGGCGCTGGTGGAGCAGTTTGAGGCCGCGCTGCCGGGCGTGGCCCTGCACAACTGGTATGGCTCGTCCGAAGTGGCCGGCGACGCCACCACCTTCGACTGCGCCCGGCCGCGGCCGGCCGGCGTGGTGCCGGTGGGGCGGCCGCTGAGCAATATGCAGGTGTATGTGCTCGACCCGCGGACCCTGGAGCCGGCGCCCATCGGCGTGGTGGGCGAGGTGTTTGCCGGCGGCGCCGGCCTGGCGTTGGGCTATCACCGCCGCCCGGCGCTGACCGCCGAGCGCTTTGTGCCCGACCCGTTTAGCGCCCTGCCGGGCGCGCGGCTGTATCGCACCGGCGACCTGGGCCGCTGGCTGCCGGACGGCAACCTGCTGGTGCTGGGCCGGCGCGACCGGCAGGTGAAGGTGCGCGGCGTGCGCGTGGAGCTGGACGAGGTGCAGGCCGTGCTGGCGCGCCACCTGGCCGTGGCCGAGTGCGCCGTCAGCGCGCGCGCCGATGCGCGCGCGGGCGGCGGCACCGAGCTGGCCGCCTATTACGCGGCCCGGCCTGGCGCCGCCCTGACCCCGGCCGAGCTGCGCCGGCACCTGGCCGCTCACCTGCCCGAGAGCATGCTGCCCGCCTGGCTGGTGCCGCTGCCGGCGCTGCCGCGCCTGCCCAACGGCAAGCTGGACGCCGCCGCCCTGCCCGCGCCCGACCCCAGCGCGGCGCGCGCGTCGGCCGCCGCGTATGCGCTGCCGCGCACCCTGCTGGAGAGCAGCCTGGCGCAGCTGTGGGCCGAAAGCCTGGGCCTGGCCACGCCGGGCACGGCCGTGCCGCGCGCGGCCGCCAATGGCGCGGCCGCTGTGGGCGCGCCCACTGTAGGCGTGCACGACAATTTCTTCGAGCTGGGCGGCCACTCGCTGCTGGCCGCCGCCCTGTTCGCCCGGCTCAAAAGCCAGCTCGGCCTCGATCTGCCGTTGGCGGCCCTGTTCGCCGCGCCCACCGTGGCCGGCCTGGCGGCCGCCATCGTCAGCGCCGGCCAGGCGCCGGCCCGCCTCAGCTCGCTGGTGCCGCTCAAACCCAGCGGCGAGCGCCCGCCGCTGTTCTGCGTGCACCCGCTGGGCGGCGGCGTGGGCGACTATGCCGCGCTGGCCCGCCACCTGCACCCGCAGCAGCCGTTCTATGGTCTGCGCGCCAAGGGGCTGGACGACGAGCGTTACCAGGCCGCCGCCTTTGAAGACCTGGCCGCCGATTACCTGGCCGAGGTGCGCGCCCTGCAGCCGGCCGGCCCATACTATCTGGCCGGCTACAGCTCGGGCGGGCTGATCGCGTTTGAGATGGCCCGCCAGCTAACCGCCGCCGGGCAGGCCGTGGCGCTGCTGGCCTTGCTGGATAGCTACGCGCCCGCCGCGCCGGGGGCGGCCGGACCGCGGCTGGGGGCGCTGCTCAACGCCGCCGCCAGCCTGCCGCACTGGCTGGCCGACCTGCGCCGGCTGCCGCGCCAGCAGTTGGCCGCCCGCATCCGGCGCTGGCGCCTGGCGCGCCAAGGCGCGACACTCACCGCCGCCGATTATCTGGGCCAGGCCGAGATGGCCGCCCTGCCGCCGCACCACCGCGCGTTTATTGAAGCGCACTGGCTGGCGCTGGCCGCCTACCGCCCGCGGCCGTGGGTGGGCGCGGTCACTCTCTTCCGCGCCCAGGCCCAGGCCCTCTCGCGCGCCGCCGACCCGGACAAGGGCTGGCGGCCGCTGGCGCTGGGCGGCGTGGCCGTTCGCGAGTTCCCCGGCTCGCACCGGACGCTGCTCGATGAGCCGTGGGTGGCGGGGCTGGCGGCCGTGGTGCAGGCGCGGCTGGATGAAATAGCAGAATTGGCAGGCCAGCCGGCGACTGGAATTCGCGCCTGAGAGCCTGCGGCCGGTCGTCCTGCTCCCTGCGCTTTGCTTCGGGAGTGCTGCGCACCTGCGATGACGGAAGGTCCCACTAAGTGCAGACCAGTAAATTCTGAAGCATCATTCTCGCCAAAAGGCACCCTTCCCCCAGCCGGGGGAAGGGCCGGGGACCCAGCACCTGATGTTCTGGGCAGGTGTGAGGGCGAGCGGCCGGATCCATCAACACTTTTGTGTTGCCACTTAGTAGTCTGTCAGACAGATGAAGATGGATAGCCGGCAGAGGCCCATCCCCAAAGGGGCGCGTTGCGTCGCGCGCGACCGTGACGCAAGGACCAGGGCAGCGCATGCGCGCTTAGGGTGACAGTCCATCTTGTCCAGGGTGACAGACTACTAGCCCCACAAGCATCGTCCACGCAGGTGCGCTCCCAAAGCGCAGCGCAAGGAGTGGACGACGGGTGCGGGCGTAACTGCCCCATCTCTAGCAGCATCGCCCGGCCCTAATGAACAATGACCATCAACCCCGGTAAGCGTGGGCCAGCCAATGGCAAACATTGTCCGTAGGGGCGAAGCATCCGCTCGCGAATTTCAGTTGCAGCAACCTGTTGGTGGCCGCTATCGCGTGCTTCGCCCCTACGATGGCCAATGATATAACGCCGGCTATCCGCTGTTACCGATCTTGTTCATCAAAGTTCATAAGGGTGCTGCGCAAAGAACGGGCTTCTGGAAGCTGGCTTTTAGCCGGCGTGGCTGCTAGCGCGGCGCCTTCAGCCCCGCGCGGGCCTGGCGCATTCGGCCCGGTCGAAAAACGACCGCGCACTGCGAATGCACCCAATGGTCTTCATTGATTGTTGCCGGTCCGCCGGATGCCGTATACTTTGCCCACACTCACTGAGTGGTCCGCAGCCCGACGGGCAACGAGGTCAGCGGTGGTGCTGAATTTTTTGCTCAAGGAGACGCATATGCGCCTGACGTTGATCATAAGGTCATTCATCGCGGCGGGATTGCTGGTCGCGGCCGCCGGCCGGCTTCAGCCAGCGGCCGCCGCGCCTGGCACCGCCAGCTTCATAGTGGCTAGCACCCAGGACGTGGTTGATGACAATCCCGGCGACGGCGTGTGCCACACCCTGGTGAGCAGCCCGGCCGGCGGCCGGTGCACCCTGCGCGCGGCGGTGATGGAAGCCGATGCCACCAACGGCCTGGATGTCAGCATCAGTGTGCCGGCCGGGGTATACCCCCTGCTGATTTCCGCCGACGTGACCAACACCGCTAACACCGGCGACCTGAACCTGACCACTCCCACCGGGAATCCGACCATCACCCTCACCGGCGCGGGAGCGGGCCGGCAGCAACGCCATCGATTGGGGCGATCCCGGTCAGGGCTGCGTGGACGGGTACAGTATCCCCATCCCCACCGACCAGCGCGGCCTGCCGCGCGTGGTGGGCGTGCGCTGCGACGTGGGCGCGTTCGAGTTCTTGCCGCCGGCAGAGTATCTGCCGCTGATGCTGAAGTAGAGGCGGCGCCAGGGCTCAGACACCCATGAGCGTCAATCGCGTTTACTCGCTGCTGCAATCGCTGGCAACCGAGCACCCCATCCTGCCGCCGACCGTGCTGTACTCCGAAGGCTGGCTCCTGCGGATCATCCTGGATTGGTACGCCACGCATGCGGCCACTGGCGACCCGCTGGCCTTTCCCGACCGGGCGCGCTGGTTTTCGGAAGCCCTCCTGCCGTCGCCCTTTCAGCCCCGGTCCCGTGGCGACCCGCTGGGCGAGTCGCGCTCGCACGCGGATGGCGTGGTTGGCCACTTTACGATCGGTGGCCCAAACAAGGCCGGGCTGACTCTGCACCCTGACGCCGCCTGCTTTGTGGTGCTCGAAGCCAAGCTGTTCAGCGGCCTCTCTGCCGGCACGACCCGCGTGAAGAACTATAACCAGGCCGCCCGCTCCGTCGCCTGTATGGCCGAGACCCTGCGCCGGGCCAACCGGGCCGCGGCAGATTTGGAGCGCCTGGCGTTCCATGTGCTAGCCCCGCGGCGCCAACTCGATAAAGGCAGCCTCGCGCACGAAATTGAGACGCTACAGATAGACCTGGGCGTGCAGGCCCGTGTCAAGGCTTATGGCGGCGAACAGGATCAGTGGTATGCCGAGTGGTTTGTCCCCACGCGCGAGCGCATCACCATTGCGGCGCTGGCCTGGGAAGACGTGATTGCGGCGATTGCCGGCCGCGACCTGCTGGCCGGCCAGGAGATCGGCGCCTTTTACGAACAGTGCCTGCGGTTTGGCATCTGAACCTCGACCGCTCACTCACGCGCCGCGCCCTGCCCGGCGCGCTCCTGCTGCTGGCCCTGGTCGCCGGCGCCTGGCTGGCGCGGCCCGCGCCAATTCCCCCGCCGGTGATCTCGGATTTCGCGCGCGCGGCGCCTTCGACCGCCGGCGCCTGCGCCGCCCCGGCCAACCCCATCGCGGCCGAGAACTGCCGCCCCGGCAGCGCGGATTGGCAAATCAAAAACGACGCCGCCAGCCGCACGCCGCCCAGCCATCACCTGCTGGAGGGCTTCGCCTCCGCCGCCAGCGTGCAGGCCGGCGACGACCTGCGCTTCTATGTGAACACGGACACGCCGGCCTTCGACCTGCTCATCTTCCGCAGCGGCTACTACGGCGGGCTGGGCGGCCGGCTGCTGCGCGCCGCGCGCGGGTTGGCGGGCCGCCGCCAGCCGGCCTGCCGGACCGACCGGGCCAGCGGGCTGACGAGCTGCGCCAATTGGGCCGTGTCGTACCAGATGGCGGTGCCAGATGATTGGCCCTCGGGCGTGTATCTGGCCAGGCTGGCCCGCCCCGACGACCCGGGCGAGAACGAGCTGCTCTTCGTCGTGCGCGACGAGCGACGGCCGGCCCCCCTGCTGGTGCAGCTCAGCGTGGCCACCCAGCAGGCCTACAACAGCTACGGCGGCAAGTCGCTCTACACCTTCAACAGCCCGGACGGTTGCCCCACCGTGTCCGGCGCGGCCCGCGCCGTGGCCGTTTCGTTCGACCGGCCGCTGGCCGCCCCGCGCCCGGATGCCCCCAACACTTATCGCTACTCCGACCAGCCCTTTGTGTATTGGCTGGAGGCCCAGGGCTACGACTTGGCTTACGCCACCGATGTGGACGCCCACCGCTGGGGCCAGCCCGGCGCGCCTAACGGCCTGCTCGCGCATCGCGCCTTGCTGGTGGTCGGCCACGATGAATACTGGTCCGCCGAACAGCGCGCCGCCGTCACCGCCGCCCGCGATGCCGGTGTGAACCTGGGGTTCTTCTCGTCCAACACCGCCTACTGGCGCGTGCGCTACGCCCCCGACCCGTGGACCGGCGCGCCCGACCGCGTGCTGGTGAGCTATAAGACGACCGAGAGCGGCGGCCCCGACCCCAGCGGCGCGCCCAGCGGCACCTGGCGCGACCCGCTGGGCGCCGGCCAACCCGAGAACGCGTTGGTGGGTGTGCAGTACGTCGGCGACAATAGCAGCCAGAATTTCCCGCTGCGCGTCAGCGCCGCCCAGGCGCGCGACCGGCTGTATCGCCACACCGGGCTAGGCGCGCTGCCGCCCGGCAGCGCGGTGGACCTGGGGCAGAACCTGGTGGGCTGGGAGTGGGACGCCGCCGCGGACAACGGCCAATCGCCGCCCGGCCTGGCCGTGCTGGCCGAGACCCCGGTGCTGGGCACGCTGCTCACCGACGCCGGCCGCCACACCAGGCTGGCCGCCGCGCGCGCCCAGGTGACCCGCTACACCGCCGCCAGCGGCGCATTGGTCTTTGCCAGCGGCACCAACCTGTGGGCGTGGGGCCTGGCCGTGCGCGAGCCCAACCCCGTCATCCAGCAGATCACCTACAACCTGCTGGCGGATATGGGCCAGGCGCCCGCCACCCCGGCTGCCAGCCTGGTGCTCGACGGCGCATCCGGCCCGCCGCCGCCGCTCAGCCTGGCGGTGCTCGCGCCCGGCAGCTCACCGCCGCCGCGGATCACCAACGTCTCCGCCACGCCGACGGATTTCGGCGTGACCGTGCGCTGGGCCACCGACCGGCCCGCCGCCGGGCAAGTGTGGATCACGCGCGCGGCCGGCCAGCAAGATTGGGCGGTCGCCAACAATGAGCTGGAGCCACTCGCCGCCGCCGCTGTCGCGCCCGAGCTGGCGCTCAGCCACACCCTCACGCTGCGCGGCCTGGCCCCTGGCGCCAGCTACTACGCCCAGGTGGCCGCCACCGATGCCGGCCGTCAGGCCGTCTTCTTGGCCGCGCCGGGACAGCCGGCCGCGCCCGAATTTGACACCCCGCCCGCCGCGCCCCTGGCCCAGGCGCGCCAGTCCCTGCGCCCGGGCTACCATGCCGCTCTGTGCGCCGCCCGGGCCCACCCCGCGCCCTGGCTGTTGGGCGGCGGCGCGGCGGCGCTGGTCAGTGTCCTGGCGGCTATTGGCTTGCAACGCCGGCGTCGGGTGGTCGGCTATTGATCGTTCAGCCCACAACCTCACACGCCCACACTTAGGGTGTATTTCAGTTTGGGGCGAGTTTTCGCCCGCCGGGCCGCCTCACCCCCCGGCCCCATAAGCGTTAACTTAACAGGTCGCCGACCGCAATTGACGCAGATGGCGGCGATGGGGCTGCCGCCAATCGCGCCTGCAAGGCGCTCCTACAATTAA
>JAYTFQ010000187.1:0-6373 GCA_043734225.1 Anaerolineales bacterium
CTGGCGCGGGTGGCGTTGGCCGAACGTTGGAGCCGCGCACTGGCGGCGGGCGCCAGGCCAGCCGCCGCTATCGAGCCGGCGTTGCAGACCTTTGCCTGGTTAGTGGCCCAGATCGCGGGCGAAGGCGGAACGCTGTACACCCTGACCGCTATCGAACAGGTCACCTGGTGCCAGATTGGCGGCATCCCTGGTTGGGCGCATGTTCAATTGGCCGAGACAGGCGCTGAGGTCATTCGCGGCCGGGCCGAGTTGTTCGACGCCGCCGGCGCAACGCTGCTGGTCTTGGAAGGCGTCTGCTTCGCCGCGGTCAGCGCTTCGCAGGCAGAGCACGTGGCGGACTGGCTGTACCAGATCAGTTGGGAGGCGGCCGACGTGCCCACCGAACCGGCGCACTTCTCCGGTCGGTGGCTGATATTTGCCGATGATCTCGGTGTCGGTGACGCCCTCGCTGCGCTGATCGATCAAGACGGCGGCCAGGCGCTTATGGTTCGCCCGGGCGACAGCTTGCTGCCGGCGCCCGGCGAGTGGCGCCTCCGGCCCGAGGCGCCCGAAGCATATCACGCCCTCTTCGATAGCATTCCGGTGGGGGGTCTTCGCGGCGTGGTTCACCTCGGCAGCCTCAGCTCGGCCGCTGCGGCCAGCGGCGCCGCGGCGGATCTCGATCGGCGCCTGATGCGCCATGCCGCTGAGGTTCTCAACCTAGTCCAGGCGATCAAGCAGGCGGCGCCCGAGGCAACCATTCCCCTCTGGCTGGTCACGGCCGGCGCCCAGCTGGTGGCCGGCTCTCCCGTTTATCCGGACCAGGCGCCGCTGTGGGGTCTGGGCTACGTATTGGCCGAAGAGCACCATGAGTTATGGGGTGGGCTGATCGACTGTGACCCGGCCGGTGACCCGCAGGACACGGCCAGCCACCTGCGCCGTGAGCTGGCGGCTGGCCGCGCCGAGGATCGCATCGCTTTTCGTGGCGCGCAACGGTTCGTGGCGCGGCTGTCACGTTACACGGCCAGTCACCCTGCCGCCAACGCTCCCGATCATTTTTCGGGTGACTCGTCACGGCTGTTTTTTCGCCCGGACGGCGCATACCTGATCACCGGCGGTTTCGGCGACATTGCCTTCACGGTGGCGCGTTGGGCGGCGCAGCAGGGTGCGCGCCGGCTGATTCTGCTGGGCCGGAGCGAGCTGCCGCCGCGCAGCCGCTGGCGCACGCTTGATCCGGCCACGCTGGCTGGGCGCCGGGCGCGCGGTGTGCAGGAGCTGGAAGCGTTGGGGGCCGCCGTGCACTGGGCGGCGGTTGACGTGGGCGATGAGCTGGCGCTGACGGCTTTTCTGGATAACTATGCCGCCGAAGGCTGGCCGGCGATCCGGGGTGTCGTACACAGCGCGGCCGTCATTGAAGACCGGCTGCTGGTTGACCTGGACTCGGATAGCCTGCACCGGGTGGCGCATCCCAAGGCAGCGGCCGCCTGGCACCTGCACCAATACTTTCTTGACAAACCGCTCGATTTTTTCTTGCTCTTTTCCTCGTCTGGTTCTCTGCTGGGCGCGGCCGGCCAGGCCAATTATGCCGCTGCCAACGCTTTCGTGGACGCCCTGGCGCATGTGCGGCGCGCTGCCGGGCAGCCTGCCTTGAGTATTAACTGGGGCTTCTGGAAGAACCTCGGCTTTGCCACAACACCCGGCGGCCGGCGGGCCGTGGCGTATATGGCCACCTTCGGCATGACGCCCTTTGAAGCGCCGGAGGCCCTGGAGATCCTGGAGTACGTGCTGGCCCAGCCGGACTTGACGCAGGAGACAGGGCGACAAGATGCCGCGCCACAAGTGGCGGCGCCACAATTGGCGGCGATGAAGGTGGACTGGGAGCGCTGGCAGCGCCACAGCCGGCTGGTGGGCGTGCCGCCCGTTCTGCGCCAGATGGATCAGGCCGAGGCCGGCGAGTTGCTGCCAACGGAGCCGGCCGATATTCGCGCCCAACTGCTGGCGCTGGAGCCAGGCCCACTGCGTCTGCGCCGGCTACAGGATTTTGTGCGCGGCCAGTTGGCCAGCGCGCTGCATATTGATCCGGCTACCGTCGACTTCGAAACGCCGCTGGGCAGTCTGGGCATGGACTCCTTTAGCGCCATCGAGCTGCGCAATCGTCTTGAGCGCAGCCTCGGCCTTCAGCTCTCAGCGACCCTGGCCTGGAACTACCCGACCATCGCCGCGCTGGCCCCCTTCCTGGCGGAGAAGATGGGCCTGGCGTTGGCGGCCACGGTTGTAACCACCGCCGCGGGCGTGACACCTATGCTGGACGACGACCTATCCGCCTTCCTGGACCAGGCCGCGGCCCTGTCGGACGACGATCTGCGGCGCCTGCTGGCCGAAGGGCTGGCCGACGAGTGACACATGCGGCCAGGCTGGAATCTTCCGCTGCAAGCGCGCAGGCCAATCGATGACTGACGCCTCTTTTGTCAACGCGTTGGCCAACCTCTCGCCCGAGAGACGGGCCCTGTTGGCCGAGCGGCTGGGGGCGGCGCCAGAGCTCATTGCCGTGATCGGCATGGCCTGCCGTTTCCCCGGCGGGGCCAATAGCCCTGAGCAATTCTGGCAATTATTGGCCGAGGGGCGCGATGCCATTCGCGAGGTGCCGGTGGACCGTTGGCCGGTTGACGGCTACTACGATCCGGACCCCGCTGCCCCGGGCAAAACTGTGAGCCGCCATGGCGCGTTCATCGATCAGGTTGACCAGTTCGACGCGGCCTTTTTTGGCATCGCCCCGCGCGAAGCCAACCGCATGGATCCACAGCAGCGCCTCTTCATGCAGGTGGCCTGGGAAGCGTTGGAGAATGCCGGCCAGACGCTGCCGGGCCTGGCCGGCAGCGCTGCGGGCGTTTTTGTGGGCGTCTATCAGGGCGATTATTCGTCAATGCAAATGGCCGATACCGCCAACATTGACGCGCACGTCGCCGCGGGTATGTCGCATGCGATTGTGGCGAACCGCCTGTCCCATTTCCTCGACGTGCGCGGCCCCAGCCTGGCCATTGATACCGCTTGCTCGTCCTCATTGGTGGCGCTGCACCTGGCGGTCCAAAGCCTGCGCCAGAAAGAGACGGACCTGGCCATTGTGGGCGGGGTGAACCTGATGCTCTCGCCGCTGACCGTGCTGGCCATTTCCCGCTGGGGGGCGATTGCCCCCGATGGCCGGATCAAGGCCTTTGATGCCGCGGCCGATGGACTGGTGCGGGGCGAAGGCTGCGGCGCGGTCGTGCTCAAGCGCCTCTCCGCCGCCCGCCGCGATGGCGATCCGATCCTGGCGATCGTGCGCGGCACAGCGGTCAATCATGATGGCCGGACCAACGTCCTCACCGCGCCCAACGGTCTGGCGCAAGCGCGTGTTCTGGAGGAGGCCTTACGCCAGGCCGGCCTGCGCGGCGACCAGGTGTCATATGTCGAAGCCCACGGCACCGGCACGCCGTTAGGCGACCCGATCGAAATGGAGGCGCTGCTGGCCGTTTATGGCCGTCAGCGGCGAGCGACTGCCGCCCCGGCCACCGGGCAACCGGCGGCGCAAGATCGTCAGGACCCCTCGGCGCGCAATTCCAATGTTGCCGTGTCTCCCCTGTGGGTGGGCTCGGTCAAGACCAATATCGGCCATCTGGAAGCCGCTGCGGGCATGGCGGGTTTGATCAAGTCGATCTTGGTTTTGCAGCATCGCTTGATTCCGCCCCATCTGAACTTTCGGACGTTGAACCCGCACATCGTCCGGGGTGACACACGCTTGGTCATTCCAACTGAGGCCGTGCCTTGGCCAGCTGTCGCGGGAGAGCGGCGCCGGGCGGCGGTCAGCTCCTTTGGCTTTGGCGGCACCAACGCGCACGTCATACTCGAGGCGGCCCCGGATGGCGACGACGATCTGGGCTTCGACTTGGCCCACGCGGAAGCCAGTGCATCCGACGAAGGCCACCCACCGCTGGTGTTGGCGTTGTCGGCGCCGCAGCCGGCGGCTTTGCCCGCCCTGGCCCAGGTTTACCGCGCAGCCCTTGACCAGTGGCAGGCGCAAGGCATCGCGCTGGCCGATATCTGCGCCTCGGCCGCCCGCCGCCGCACACATTTCAACCATCGTCTGGCTGTGGCCGGCCGCTCTTACGCTGAACTGACGGCGGCGCTGGAGGCGTACGGGGCGGGTAAGCCGCATCCGCGGCTATCCGCCGGGCGCCGTCTGGCCGGCGCGAGCGAGGGACCGGTCTTCGTTTTTTCCGGTCAGGGCGGTCAGTGGCAGGGCATGGGCCGTGATCTTTATCAGCAGTACCCTGTATTCCGCGCGGCGTTGGACGAATGCGACGCCGCCTTCCGGCCGGCGCTGGGCCTGTCCATTATCGGGGTCCTCCATGGCACCGGCGCTGATCCAGAGACGGGATTGTCTGACACCGGCCTGGCTCAGCCGGCCATTTTCGCCCTCCAGGTGGCCTTGGCGGCTCTGTGGGGTTCGTGGGGAATCCGGCCGGCGGCGGTAGTTGGCCACAGCCTGGGCGAGGTCACCGCGGCCCACATCGCTGGCGCGCTCTCGCTGGCGGATGCGGTGCAGGTCGTCGTCGCGCGCAGCCGGCTGATGCGGTCCATCAGCGGCCTTGGTAAAATGGCTGCTGTGAATCAGCGGGCCGAGGCGTTGCTGCCGCGGCTGAGCCGTTACCCGGGCTTGTCGATTGCCGCCGCCAACGATCCGGCCGCGCTTGTTGTCGCGGGTGACTCGGCTGAACTGGTTGAGTTGGTGGCAGAACTTGAGGCGAGCGGGGTCCGGGCTCAATACCTGCCGGTCAACTACGCGTTCCACAGCCCGCAGGTGCGCCCGCTGCTCGAGCCGCTGGTGCACGCGCTGGCGGCGATCATGCCGCACCCGGTCCGGTTGCCGCTGGCCTCGACGGTTACGGGTGAGATGGTGCGCGGTGACAGCCTGGACGCGATCTACTGGGGCCAGAACATGGTTGAGCCGGTCCTCTTTGCCCGCGCGGTTGACAGCCTGATTGAGAAAGGCTTTACGACCTTCCTCGAAGTTTCGCCTCATCCCGTCCTGGGTCAGTATCTCAAGCTCTCTTTGGCACGGGCCGATCGCGAGGGCGCGGTGACGTTTTCGCTGCGGCAAGACCGAGATGAAGCGCTGACCCTGATGGGCAACTTGGGCTATCTCTATACTCACGGGGTCAGTCCGGAATGGGAGAAGCTGTTGGCTGGGACGGGGAAACGCGTCACCTTACCCAACTACCCCTGGCAGCAGCGGCGCTATTGGTTCGAGTCCGGCCCCGCCGCGGCTATCCACGCCGGCGTGAGTGCGGCGCCTCTCCATCCGTTGCTGGAGCGACGCGTGCGCACGCCGCTGGTGGACGGTGTGATTTTTGAGAGCATCTTTACCGCCCACAGCCCATCTTATCAGGGGGACCACCAAATCCATGGCGTGCTGGTCGTCCCGGCGACAACCTATCTGGAAATGGTCAGCGCGGCCGGCCATATTCTTTTTGGTCCGGCGACCCACACCATACGTGAGCTGGTTATCCGGGATGTACTGGTTGTGCCTGGCGATGGTCACATTACGGTCCAACTGGCTTTCTCAGCCGTCAAGCCTGGTCAGGCAGCGAACTTCCAAATCTTCGCCGCCATGGACGATGCGCCGGATGATTGGCGCCTCTACGTTCGCGGCCGCCTCGAGACGGCTGAAGCGGCGCTTTCCGCAGCCGATGCCTTTGATCCGGCCGTGGTGCAGGCCCGCTGCGGCGCCACGGTTGAAGGCGACGCGTACTATGCGTTGGGCCGAGAACGCGGCGGTGAGCTGGGACCGCGCTTCCGCTCTGTGCGCCGGCTGTGGCGGCGCCCAGGCGAAGTGCTCGCCCAACTCGAGCGGGCCCCCTTGCTGGAGCCAGAGGCGGGCGGCTACACCGTCCACCCAGCCTACATGGATGCCGCGTTCCACATTGTCTATGCCGCTCAAGCGGGCGACCTGGCCGAGGCCGGCGTCCTGATGCCTGTCTCGTTCGATGAAATCTGCTACTACCGTCTGGCCGGGCCTCATGGCTGGTGCCACTTCGTGCTGCGCGCCGGCGAAGAGCCAGGCCCGGTGGTCGGTGACGTGCGCGTTTATGGCAGCGACGGCGAGCTTGTGGCCGAGGTCAAGGGCATCCGTTATCTGCAGGCCAGTGGCCAGGCGGTGTTGCTGCGCCACACTCGCAAGGCCAGCCAGGGCCTGGTCTACCGCATGGTGTGGCAGCCACAGGCGCCAGGCGCGGCGCGCGCACCGGGGGTGCCGGCCAGCACCGGCTGGCTCATTTTGGCCGGCGACCAGGGCTGCGGCCGCGCGCTCGCCGCTGTGCTCCAGCAGCGTGGCTACCCGGTGGCGGTTGCCTACCGC
>JAYTFQ010000188.1:0-2185 GCA_043734225.1 Anaerolineales bacterium
TGGTCGTCGTTACTCCTGGCAAGGGGATAACGGCTACCATGTCGTATTTTGTGCCATTTGTAAAGTGCCCTGTCCGCCCTTAAACCCGCTGGGGGAGGGCAGGGTGAGGGAGAGCGGCCGGATCCACCAACGCTTTTGTGTTTTTACTTAGCCGCCAGCCGTGGGTGGCCGGCGCGCGGCCACTGGCTCCAGTATCTTCCGCCGCTCCGGCGTCAGCCGGTCCAGCAGCGCCTGCGAGTAGCGGTATCCGTAGCGCGTGTTGCCCCACAGCGGCCCATAGCGATAGATCACCACCCGGCGCTCGCCCGGATTGGTGCGCGTTGAGGCGCCATGCGACAGGGCGTCCACGAACAGCAGCGCATCCCCCCGCTTCAGGTGAACTTCAACCGCGCCCTCGATGCTGTCTATTCTTTGGGTCTCGTCCCAGCCCGCCTTCACCCCAGGGTGCGTAAAGTTGGACTTGTGGCTGCCGGGGATAACCATCGTGCCGCCATCGCCGGGGCCGATATCGGTCAGCGCCAGCAGCATGTTCACCTGCCCGCAGCGGAAATGACCGTTGACGAAGCGATACTGGCCGCGGATCCCGCCCAACTCGCCCCCGCTGTGGAACGGAAAATAACCCCCCGTCCGCCGGACCGAGGCAAAGCATTCGTCGATGAACAGCCCTTCCACGTACGAGTCCTTTTCGCCGCCATAGCGCACCAGCCGGTCATGGCAGCCGGGATGATCGATCAGCTCTTCAAACGGCTGGCCGCCCTCCACGATATTCTGCAGCTCGATCCCGGCATTGCCGTTGTTGTCAAACCGCTGCACATTCCCCCGCCACTCCAGATATTGCAGGTCCAGGAAAGGATCGATGGCCTGATTGAGCCGATCGACCAGATCCTGCTCGACCGCCTGCTTGATGATGACGAAGCCCCGCAGATCAAACAGATAATCTTGGACGTCGAATTGGGGTTCCACTGGATAGTGACCTCTGTCGCCAAAAAGGTGGGCGTTTTCCCACGTTCACGTCGGATGATATATCAAATCCGTCACACGCCGGCCGAGGCTTCATGCAGCTACCACTGGCCATGCACCGAGGCGCGTATAGACTGGTTGTACACGTCCAGCACGGCGCGCATCACCTCGTCCGCCAGCGGCGGCACATCGGCGGCCGCGGCATTCTGCTCTTCCTGCTCGGCCCGGTGGGCGCCCGGGATGGCGCAGGTGACGGCTGGAAACATCAAAATCCAGCGCAGGGCAAATTGAGCCATCGACATGCCGGCTGGCTTGATCTGCCGCAAACGCTCGACCGCGGCCAGGCCGTTGGCATATGGCACGCCCGAGAACGTTTCACCTTTGTCGAACGATTGCCCTTCGCGGTTGAAGCTGCGGTGATCGTCAGCGGCGAAGGCGGTTTGGGCAGTCAGTTTGCCGGTCAGCAGGCCGCTGGCCAGTGGCACCCGCGCCAGAATGCCGACTTGTTTTTCCTGGGCCAGCGCAAAAAATTCTTCGGCGGGTTTAAGCCGGAACATGTTGAAGATGATCTGAACGCTTTGCACGTTCGGATACTGCACCGCCCGCCGGGCCTGCGCCACCGTCTCGACGCTAACCCCGTAATAGCGGATTTTGCCGGCTGTCACCAACTCATCCAGGTAGCCGAAAACCTCCGGCCTTTCAAAGACGGCCGAGGGCGGCGTATGCAATTGCAGCAGATCGAGTGCTTCCACGCCCAGATTGGTCAGGCTGCGTTCCACCCACGCGTTGAGGTTTTCACGGGTATAGCCTTCCCCTGCCTGCTGGGGCACACGCCGGCCGGCCTTGGTGGCCACATAGATGGTTTGGCCCGGATTGTCCCGGCGCAGTTGGCCGATGAGGCGTTCGCTGTGCCCGTTGCCATATACATCGGCCGTATCGATAAAATTGACGCCCAGCGCGATAGCCCGATTGAGCGTGGCCAATGATTCAGCGTCGTCGGTCACGCCCCACGAGCCGCCGATGGCCCAGGCGCCAAAGCTGATGGTGGCTACTTTCATATCGGTGCGTCCGAGCTGGCGATATTGCATGGTTGCCTCAGATCTGTGCGCGATACCCCTGGTGTGGCATTGGACCGCAACTATTATACGGGCATCGCCACCCGCGACGC
The DNA here is from genome assembly GCA_043734225.1 of Anaerolineales bacterium. Taxonomy (GTDB): domain Bacteria; phylum Chloroflexota; class Anaerolineae; order Anaerolineales; family UBA6663; genus JAYTFQ01. The sequence goes on from JAYTFQ010000188.1 coordinate 2,129, forward strand.
CTGGGCGCGCCCACTCACTCTGTACGATAATGGCACAGTCACTGGCGCGCCATGGCG
>JAYTFQ010000189.1:0-2610 GCA_043734225.1 Anaerolineales bacterium
ACGCCGCTACGGGCCGGCTCCATTTTTCGGAACCAAATCAATCCACTTTGTTTTCCAGAATTTGAATGATTTCCAGCACTAGCCCGCCGGGCGCGCGGAAGAAGGCGATCTGGCGTGAGCCGAAGGCAGCCTGGGCCAGGCGCGGCGCAAGCAAAACCTGGCCGCCCAGGCCCCGAATGCGTTCATACTCGGCCTGGATGTCATCCACCTCGAACACGGCATGCGTCAGGCCAGGCGCCACCCCGCCCGGTATTTGATCTTCAAAAATCACGCTGGGAAACAGCAGCAGCCGCGCGCCGCCCAGCCGCACGATGGCGTAGTCGAGCGACTCGCCGCCGTCCACGGGCAGCACGTCGCGCTGGACGATGGTGGCGCCGACCTGCTCCAGAAAAGCCAGGTCGGCTTCCAGATCGGCCGTCTTAACCCCGATGTTCCACAGCGCCTTGATCATGGCGCATCTGGCAGCCCAGGGCCGGACGACTGCTTGAGCATCGAATCGAAGGCGAAGGTGGATGGCGCGAAATCGAAGCGGCGCACGAACTGGCAGGCCTCGCGCGCGCCGGTCTGGCGCTCCATGCCGGTGTCTTCCCACTCCACCGACAGTGGGCCCTGGTAGCCGACCGCGTTCAGCCCGCGCATGATGGCCTCGAAATTGATGCCGCCCCGGCCGGGCGTGCGAAATTCCCAGGCGCGCTGGCGGTGGCCAAAAGGCAGATGCGAGCCCAGGATGCCGGCGCGCCCATCCAGGTGCAGGGCGGTGTCCTTGATGTGCACGTGATAGACGCGGTCGCCCAGCTCGTCGATGAAGCGGGCCGGGTCGATCATCTGCCAGAACAGGTGGCTGGGGTCGAAGTTGAAGCCGAAGGCCTGGCGATGGTCGAGCGCGGCCAGGGCGCGCTGGGCGGTGACCACGTCATACGCCATCTGGGTGGGCATCACTTCCAGGGCAAACTTAACGCCGCAGGCGTCAAAGACGTCCAGGATGGGGTTCCACAGCTCGGCAAAACGGGCGTAGCCGGCCTCGATCATATGCGGCAGCACGGGAGGCTGGCTGTAGAGCAAGTGCCAGATGGGCGAGCCGCTGGAGCCGGTGACCACGCCCACCCCCAGGTTGGCGGCGGCGCGGGCCGAGTCCTTCAGGGCCTGGATGGCCCATTGGCGCTTGCGCTCCGCGTCACCGGCGCAGTCGGCCGGCGCCCAGGCATCCGAGCGCTCGTCGTTGTTGGGGTCGGCCACCAACTGGCCGGCCAGCGGGTTGCCAATGGCCCACACCTTCAACCCGTGATGGGCCAAAAGATCGAGCTGTTGGGCCACGTAGGCCAAATCACTGGCGGCTCGGCTGGGGTCGAGATGGTCGCCCATGCAGGCCAGTTCCAGCCCGTCATAGCCCCAACTGGCTGCCAGCGCCGCCACCGTTTCGAGCGGCAGGTCCGCCCACTGAGCCGTAAACAGGGTAACCGGGCGTGTCATGCTCCGTTCCTTTCCGCCGCGGCAGGGGCGTGCGCCGGGTCGATAAAAGCCAGCACGCGTGCGCGGCACTCGGCGGCCAGGTCGTATAGATCGGCCTCCCAATGCGTGGGGCTATAGGTCTCGGCCGACCAGAACCCATCATAGCCGGTGGCCTTGACCGCGGCCACCCACTCGGCCACGGGGATATCCCCCTCGCCCGGCAAAAAGCCGCGCAGCTTGCCCTCATCCCACAGCGCGCCCGGCACACGACGTCTGCCGTCGCAGATGTGGATGCCGTAGATCAGGCTCTTATCCAGGCGCGCCACCTCGTCGGGCGTGGTGGCCTCGCCCGCCCACAGGTGCCAGAAGTCGATAACCGTGCCCAGGTTGTCGCGCCCGGCGGCATCGATGACTTCGCGTGTCTGGGCCAGGCTGTGCAGGGGCGACCAGGCGATGGGTTCGAGCTGGAAACGGACGCCGTGGCCGCGCCCGATATCGCACATTTCGGCGGCGTTGCGGGCGATAAGCTGGCGCACTTCCGGCCAGGGATAGCCGGCCAGCGCGGTGAGAAACACCAATTGGATCGTTGGGCAGCCCAGACCAGCGGCGGCGGCCGAGAGGCGCTCGCATTCGGCCAGCAGCGCGGCGTGGCCGGCCGGGTCGAAGCGGTCCACCGGCACCAGGGCATTCAGGCACACGGCCGGCGTGCCGGCGGCCTCGCAGGCGGCGCGCAGCGCCTGGGGCGTGCCGCCGTTGTCCAGGTAGCGCAGATATTTGGCCACCCGGAACTCGATGCCTTGATAACCGGTGTCGCGCGCCAGGCGCACCTCGGTCAGACAGTTGCAGTGCATGGTGGTGAGTCCGTGCAGGGCCAGCAGCATGGCAGAGCTCCTTGAAGACGGGGCGATCAGGCGGCGCGGCCCGGCACCAGTTCGATGAGGTTGCCAAACGGGTCGAGGCAGAACACCGGCACCTGGTTGTACATGCGCATCCAGGCGGCCACCAGATTTTGCGTCAGTGAGTCATTCGGATCGACGTGCTGGGGGTCAATCAGGATTTCAACGCCGTGGTCGAGCAATCGCTGGCGCACGGCGGGCAGATCGGGCGCGACGAAGGCGGCGTGGCGGTGAATATAACGCCGGGTGCCGGTGGATCCATCGC
>JAYTFQ010000190.1:0-3023 GCA_043734225.1 Anaerolineales bacterium
GGTGGGCGGCGCACCCGCAAATTCCAGGCGTTTGTTGCTCCGGCCTGCCCGGGCAAGGTGGCAAAAAGGCTCTTGCCGCCTAAAATTTTTCAATTGTGACGTCACCTGTCCGCCCTTAAACCCCAGCTGGGGAGGGCCGGGGTGAGGGAGAGCCGCCGGCCCAAGCGTCACCTCATTCCGCCCGACTCGTCTCATTGAATTTTTAGCCCATAAGCTCGCGCCATCAGCTCCACCGGGTGCACCGACGGAAGGCTTGTCCCGTGCACGATCTGCCAGCGGCAGGTTTCGCTGTCGCAAATCGATAGCTCCGGCGATGTGGCGCGGATATCGCGGAACAGCTTATTGCCCACCGCCATCGCAATGTCGTACTTCTCGCGCTTATAGCCGTAAGTGCCCGCCGTTCCGCAGCAGTCGGCCTCCATCTCAATCACCCGCAGGCCGGGAATCAGGCTCAGCAGATCGAGCGCCGGCCGCCCCATGCCATGGGCCTTTTGCTGGCAGGGCGCGTGATACGGCACTGCCATGTTCAGCGGCTGAAACGCCGTATCCAGCTCGCCCTGGTCGTGCAGTTGGCGCAGATACTCGCAAATGTCGTAGCTGTGTTCCGACACGCGCTGGAAATCCGGCTCGTCCAGGTCCAATATCTCGCGGTACTCGCGCTTGAGCATCAGCCCGCAGCTGGTGGATGAGGCAACGATGTCGCAGCCTTGCTCAACATACGGCAGCAGCCGGCGCACCAGGTCGCGCGCGTAGCGCCGCGCATTGGCATAGTCCCCGTTGGATTGCAGCGGCAGCCCACAACATCCCTGCGGCGGCATGATCACCTTGCAGCCGTTGCGCTCCAGCACCGCCACCGCCGCCTGCCCGACGTGCGGCTCATAGTAGTTGGCGCTGCAGCCATGAAAATAGACCACGCTGCGCTTCGGCTGGGCCGGCGGTTGGTGCCGCCGCGCCCACTCCTGGAACGTCCACCATGAGAACGTCGGCATAGGCGCGTCGCGATGAATCCCCAGCACGGCTTCCATCAGCCAGCGCACCGGCCGCAGCTTCAGCGTCAGGTTGGCCAGCGGCGCCACCGGCATGCCAATTTGGCCCAGCAGCGCCGGCCGCGCAATCAGCCGGTTGCGCAGCGAAATCTTGCCATCCACCATCCTGGCCCGCGCCTTGTTGTTCATTTCCGCGATCTTCACCCCCTGCGGGCACACCTGCGTGCAGATGCCGCAGCCCGAGCAGTAGTCCAGCGAGTGATCGGCGGAGGCTTCGCCGCTCCGGAACCGTTCGGCCTGCGGTCCCACATACTTTGGCCCCGGAAACAGCGTCGTCACATTCGACACCGGGCAGAAGGTCGTGCAGATATTGCACTTCACACAGTGGTCCAGTGACGATCGGACGTCTTCAACATCAATCACGTTTTGCCTCCAAGACGGCCTCGGCGGCCCGAAAACCGCTGGCCAAACTGATGCCGTCGCCCGATTTCTCACGCCACGGTTCCGCGTGCGCCAGCATGGCGCCGGCCGCGCGCAGGTTATCCACCACCACTTGCCCGCCGGCATCCACCGGCCGCAGCGCCGCGTCGACGTCCAGGCCCACCTGGCTCAGCGGCTGTGCCTCGAAATAGCCCGGCTGGAAGCGCGCTGTTTCGCCGTCGGGCAGCCCGGCCAGCGGCAGGTTGAATATGCTCTCGCGTACGGATCCGTCCGCCTCGGTCAGGATGCCGCCGCTGGCAATGCCGCCGCTGGCCAGCACGAACTGCTCCGCCTGCCAGCGATAGGGCCGCGCCGCGCCGGCCGTCATCACCTCCACGCACCGCCCGCCCGCGATGCGCGCCTCGATCACCGGGAAGCCCATCTGCACCCGCGCCCCGGCCGCCGCCAGCGCACCCTTCAGTTTTTCATACAGCCGTATGCCGGCGATCGACGGCGGCAGGGTCGGAATTTCAAATACCGGCGCGCCGAGTCGTTTCTGCAAGTCCTGCCAGGCCTCCACCGGATTGGCCAGGCCCAGCACCGCCGGGAAGCCCACGCGCTCGCCCGGCTGCAAGCGTGGCCGCAGGTCCGCCGCCAGCGCGGCCCGAAACGCAGGTTTGTCAAAGGCGCGCGCGAAATCCAGCGGCGGCAGGTCGGCCTCGCCCGCAGGCGCCAACCCAGGCGCTTCCAGCACCAGCCCCCTCGCTGCCAGCATCGGCTGGCCGGGCAAGCGCGCCCGCGCCAGGTTGTCAGCCAGCAGCGCCGGGTAAAAGTCTTTCAGGTTGCGAAACCCAACGATAAGGAACTTGCCCCCGGCGCGCAAGTCGCCGGCTGCCATGCTGTCTGGCGCCAGCGCCGCCGGCTTGGCCGTGCCAATCGCGGTCGGCAGCAGAAAGTTGTCAGTCAAAGAGCCGCTGTAGGGACAACCCAGCTCAGCCGTGGTCGCCAGAAACCAATCCGCCGCCGCTAGCAGCGCGGGCAAGCCAGTGCGCGCGTATGGATGCGCCGGGTGCGCCGCCAGAAAGCCAGGCAGCGCCGCCCACGGGTGTTCCACCCGCTCCGGCGCGTAGCCCAGCACGTCGATGGTCCCGCCGCCCAGGTGCGTCCCGCCCAGGCCCTTGGCCAGCAGCAGCACACGCCGGCCGGCCTGCGCCAGCCGCAAACCCGCTATCAGGCCGGCCAGGCCAACGCCCACCACGAGCGCGTCGTAGCTCACTGCGCACTGTCCGTGTCTGGCGGCAGGTGCTCCACATCCAGCAGGCCCTGAAAAATCCAGTCGTCCAGCCGCGCTTGCCGCAGTTGGTCGCCCCACAGCAGCGGCGCCACGCCCTTCCAGCGCTCCTGCAAGAAATTGAGCAGGGCCGCGTCGGCCACCGCCGCTGAGTGCGCCTGCGCCTCGTGCAGCACGCCCGTCGCCCGATAGATGCAGAAACCCCCCTGGCACGGTCCCATGCCCAGCCGCAGTTGGCGGCGCATATCGTCCAGGCTGGTCGTGCCCAGTTGCTTAAACGACTCTTCCAGCCGGCCGCGGGTGATCAGCTCGCACTCGCAAATGGA
>JAYTFQ010000191.1:0-5154 GCA_043734225.1 Anaerolineales bacterium
GCGCCGGGCCCGACCGGGCCACCGGCGGCGCCCAAGACAAGTGCCATGAGCAGGCCCACCGTGATGACAGCCCGTTCCGCTGTAGAGAACATCCCCGTGCGAATGACTTTCGTTGTCACATTTAACATGGCTTCATCCCCGGTCAAGACATTTATGCTGGCTGCCCCTGCGCCTGTTTACGGGGCAGTTGCTGGCCCCAGGTTGTGCAGCACCAGATAGATCGCGCGTAGTTCATTGTCCGAGAACTCGGCCGATAACTGCCGCCAGGGCATTTCTTTCGCTGCTAGCTCATGCCCACTCGGATCGATACCAGTGCGAATCGTGTTGATGAACTGCGCCTCGGTCCAGTGCGGGACCAGGGCGGCCAGGTTCGGCCCTGCCGGTCCGGGCCCGGCGCCACCGGTCAGGCTGGGCCCGTGGCACACGCGGCAGCCGGAGACCGAAATCAAGTACAGCCCATAATCGGCTGTGGGGCCTTGGGGCGGAGCCGTAATGGGCCGAGTAATCGCCGGTTGGGCGCTGGTGGGGAACAGGCCCGCACCAATGAAGACCGCGCCCAGCAGGTTAAGATCGTTCTCGGGTCTGACGTCACCGGACGCCGGCTGCGAGCGCAGATAAGCGACGATGGCTTGCACGTCGGCGTCGCTGAGGTACCGGAATGTTTCCGAGGGCATGATGATCAGCGACTGGCCGTCGCGGCCGATGCCCTCGCGAATAGCCCGGATGACTTCGCCATCCGACCATTCGGCTAACTCGCCGGCGGGAGTCAGATTCGGTGGATACAGCGTGCCGATGGTCGGTCCGCCAGGAAAATGACCGAAGTTGTCCATGCCGCCCGCCAGCGGCGGCTGGCCAGTAGGTGAATGGCAGGCGGCACAGAACTGGGCGAACTTCTCCCCGCGCGCGATTTGCTCCGGCGTGCGTGCCACCTGCACGGCAGACACCGGATGGCCCCCCGGCGCATACAGCTTCACCCACCCCACCAGCGCGACCACACTTACCAATCCCAGCAGCACGGTCATCAAACCGCTCAGTCCACCTCCGAGCCACTTGACCAGCCCGTTTCTGGACCGAAACGCCCTGACCGCCAGCCAACCCAAGCCCACGGTCACCAAGACCAACACGAGCCAGGCGAGAATGTTCCCGACCATGTGCCAGCCTCCTGCTACAGCATAATCAGCGCGCGGTGAATGCCCTTCAGATTGAACGGCATTTGGATCCATGTATCGCCGTGGTTCGCGGAGTGCCACACCTCGCCATTGCTCAGCCCGGCGTAGAGGTGGCCGGGCGCTTCTGGATCGGTGAGCAGCGCGTAGGCCATGTGCGCCAGCGGCTGCGGCAGGCCGCCACCCAGCTTTTGCCAGGGCGCGCCGCCCGCCGACCGAAAGATGAAGGCTTCGGCATGGCCATCGATATGGGCGGCCGGCACGCCGGGTTGCTTCCGGCTGAACATGTGCGAGAGCGAGGCGTACCATACTTCCGGGCGAGCCGGGTCGGCGGCCACCGCCCAGCCGTAGTGTCGGTCCAGTCCGGCGCCAGGCTGCTGCCACGTCTTGCCCGCATCGCGGCTGAAGGCGACGCCCGCACCCGTTCCGCCGCCCTCATAAAACCAGTCCTTATGGGTCGCGTGGTTGATGAGCGAGTGGCAATCGCGCAGAGCGCCTGGCCGGTGCTTTTCCCAAGACTCGCCGCCATCCACACTGCGTAAGACGGCGCCAAGTTCAATTCCGACGAGGAGCAGCTTCGGATTGGCTGGAGAGAGCGCGATGCCCTGCACATAGGGCGTGAATGGGCGGCCGTCTGCCGGTGAGAACCACCAGGGGGCGCGAACGCGGCGGAACCCCTGGAGCTCGGTCCAGGTCGCGCCGTCATCGCGTGAGACGAATACCATTGGCGGCCTTGTCCCGGCATAGAGGGTGCCTGGCTCGCTTTCGCTCACTGCCAACGATTTGACGCAGTGCCCGGCCAGGCCAGCCGATTGCCAAGTGCAGCCGTTGTCTTCGCTAAGCAGCACACCGTGATTCTGCGTCCCCGCATACACCACGCCCGAGCGCCGCGGGTTGGCGGCCAAGCAGCGCACGTCCCGTCCCGCCAGAACCAGGTCCACCGACCAATGTCCGGTCCTTGTGCCGGTTGCCCGGGCCACGCCTGCGCCGGTGGTCGCGAGAAACGTTTTCATGATCGTCATCGCCAGATGAGTGTAACCGTTGCGCTGTCCTTCTGAACAGGGGCGTTTGTCCTGATTTGTGTCCCGACCACATTAGGACAAGCGCTGAGCTTCTGCACTCGCCTGTGTCACCACCCGCAATATTTTCATCGCAACTCCGCAATGGCAAAACTGCCGATCTGGTAGCGCACAGTAGTAATGTCACAAGGGTGCAACTCTGAAACTGTGAGCACAGATGTTCCGGCACTACGTGGCCAAGGGTAGCGCCGCGTAGCTTGCTTGGGTTGAAAGTGAGCTGGTTAGCTGCCGTCCAGCGAGTTGGATACCCGGTCGTTCCGCCGCTGTCGGCTGTTGCGAACGGATGGTGACGGTTTGGCGAAAGTCGGCACTCAATAGTGGCCAGGCCGATGACCAGCGGTGACTCTGGATCAAACTGCGCAAGGTCAGGATGGCTTGTCCCCCTGGCATCGTCCAGGCCATGCCCGAGCGTTTCATGCGTTGGGTGACCAAGGTCTTGCAGGCCGCTTCCATGACGCCGCTGGCAATCGGTAAACCCCGCCGGAGGTAGTCGGCGTAATGCATGCGCGGCTTTTGGTTCCGAAAGTAGGTCAACTCGATTTCCACGAGCTTCTGTTTACGGCCCGTGGCGCACCGGTGTTGGTATTTCAACACGCGAATGACCCGCTCCGCGCCGTCGTTGGCTTCCTTGAGCAAGGTTTTCAGACGAACAAACTCCGCCTTGCCGTCAGCCGTCCCTTCCCCCCAGGCGGCATCACAGCCCCGCTTGAGATGTTCACACGCATGATAGAAGTCCACGATCTCCGGGCTGGGTTGAGGCGTGGGGGGCAGCGTGCGTTCGATGTCCGCCAACAGACGCCAATTGTCTTTCGCGCCATCGGCCAGGCGGACGCGCACCAACGCTGGTCGCAACGCCAGAATACTGGCGGTTTCCGCCTGCAATTGGTGCTGCAAGCTGGTTTTATTGCTTTCGGGCATACGACCATACCGAAGCGTTTGCAGTCGGACCTGGTCGGTATCGTACAGCACGACCGTCCCGCAGCCGACTTCGCGGTTGCCGGTCGGGCCGCTGGCATGTTTACCGGGCAGCGCTCGGTGCGCACGATTGTGACCGCCTTTCACGGGGACCATGACCCCATCCACCGACAGCGCCAGCACGGCCGCTTCCGTGGGCACGGTCTCTTGGGCGCGGATCGCTGCTTCCCACTCCAACCGATGGGCTTCCCAGTGAGGCGAGAGGACTTTGGGCAGCCGCTCCAAATGGCTGCGCGAGGGTTGCATCCCGCCCAACTCACCCAAAGTGGTTTCGCTTTCACCCGGCGTCAGATGGGCCATGAGAAAGGCCGCTTGGCGCGCAGCTCGCGGCGTAAAGGTGCCAGCAATAATCCCGACCCGAAGCTCGAGCGGACAGACGCTCTTGCTGCTACGCCCCGCTGGGCGATACAGATGTCGCTCGACGGGCACGGGGCCGGCTGCCGTCAGATACGTTTCGGGCGACGTCAAGACTTCGCGATAGCGCGTCCCGCCGACTTCAATTTCCGGCGCGGCCACATCGTACCGTTGCAGTTCAGCGCCCAGATACTCGCGTTCCACGGCCATGATGTAGACATGCAGCTCATGTTCAAACTGCTCAAACTCCGGGACCCCAGTTTCCCAAGCCTGCGGCCGCGCCAGGATAAATTGTCCCAGGGCCTGGATGGCTGGGCTGTGCAGAATCAGATCGCCGTGAGAAACTGTCATGGGAAACCTCGCTGTGAAGCGGAATCTATGGTGGATTCTCACTTTGCACCGAGGTTTCCTTTTTGTCCAATCAGCCCGGCTGCACATTTGTGCTCACAGTTTCAGAGTTGCACCCATGTCACATTGTCAAAGGAGTTACCATTTTTCTGCCATATTACGAATGCGTTTCTGCCGAAATATAGTGGAACCGATTGAGTGATTACCATAATCAGCTCAGATCCGCAAAGCGTCCACCTCTCTCGAGCCTCACAGTGACTAGTAGACCGTCAGGCTGAATTGCATGGATAAAGAGGCGCTGTAGACGCTCGCGAGCAAGGTCGGCCGTGAATTGCCAGCGTATGGTGGCCTTGGCCGCGTTACGTTCAGCTTCCAGAGCTTGCGTCTCGCAAACTAGGGTCGCTTTGTCGCCGATGCGACGATCCCAACACTGGCGCGCAAAGACACCGATCTCAATTTCGGCCACGTTCAACCAGCTGGCATGTTTAGGCGTGTGATGAAATTCAAGGCGTTTAAGAATTCGCCGCTGTGCTGGCTACCCCTGTCATCCACCCATAATGTCTACCAAGGTGGCGCATAGGGCATTTCGCTTTCGTCCCTGCGTGCCTACGTCTTCGTTGTAGGACGCCTGTAAAACAGATACAGAAGTTTTCGAGACAACGCGCCTCCTTGAGAATCCTTTGAAGGCTAGGCAGCAGAGTTCTTGGGATGCAAACCTGAGACCTGCGAGTCCTAGGTTCATTTCCCAAGGCCGACAAGAAAACGCCGCCGATCTGTGCGATCGGCGGCGTTTTTAGTAGCAGGGGATGGATTCGAACCACCGGCCTCCGGGCTATGAGCCCCGACGGATTCTCCCAGTTCCAAAGGCGTTTAGATGTTATTATTTCCTGCTTGTTCCTTTGTGTTGCTTGGCCCGTTAACCAGTCTCGAAACAGCATTCGAAGCTTCGAAGGCTCCAACCTTGGACGGTGTTACATTTCAATCGCCCACGGGCGAGTAAACTATGCAATCCGCTAAGCTTTTGGTCATGAACTCGAATCGAAACAGAAACCATGTATTAGGCTTGTTTTTCTGGCCAAATTGCCAATAATTCAACTTATGGCGTACTCATTACGTCTATTGACTGGCACTGGAAAGACGGTCAAGGTTCCTTAGCCGAATCGCCAGTTTTCACAACAGACCCTTAGCCGCGATTGGCGAAAAGCCGAATAAGGGTGCGCGAAAAGCGCATA
>JAYTFQ010000192.1:0-7245 GCA_043734225.1 Anaerolineales bacterium
TCTTCCACCAAGGTGCCGCTGCGCGACGCCGACGGCCGGGTCACCGGGCTAGTGGGCATCTCGCGCGACATCACTGCCCTCAAGCAGGCCGAGGCCCAGTTGCTGGCCTCGCTGGAAGAGAAAGAAGTGCTGCTCAAGGAGATCCATCATCGCGTGAAGAACAACCTGCAGGTGGTCTCCAGCCTGCTGCGGCTGCAAGCCGAAACCATCGCCGACCCGCAGCTGCGCGACGCCTTCGAGGACAGCCAGCGCCGGGTGCGCTCCATGGCGCTGGTGCACGAGCAGCTCTACCGCTCGGCCGACCTGGCCCACATCGACTTTGGCGAATACCTCACCGGCCTGGTCAACTATCTGCGCCGCTCGCACGCCCGCCCGCTGCACAACCTGCGCCTGCGGGTGGAAGTGCCGGCCATCACGCTGGAGATCGACCGCGCCATCCCGCTCGGCCTGCTGGTCACCGAGCTGGTGAGCAACAGCCTGAAATACGCCTTCCCCAGCCAGCAGCCCGAGGCCGAAATTTGGGTGACGGCCGCCCGCGACGCCGCCGGCGCGCTGGTGGTGGAGGTGGGTGATAACGGGGTCGGCCTGCCCGCCACGCTGGACGTGAACAACACGGCCTCCATGGGCTGGCAGTTGGTGCAGTCCTTCGTCACCCAGTTGCACGGGCGCTACACCCTCCAGCGCCAGCCGGGCACCGTGTTCACCTTGACCCTGCCTGAGCGGAGTATAATCTGCTGATCCCGGCAGGTGTCTGCCGGCCACCTACCCCGAAATTCCGCGGGCCGCATCCGACACCGGCTGCGTGCCTTTGTGTGCCTGGCTGTTGGGGTGCATATGCCGTCCAGTGACTCCCATTTTGACCTCAAGCAAATCTCGGTGGCGCGCAACCTGGCCCGAGCCGCGGCGCTCATTGCCGCCGGCGGCGGGGCGCTGGTGCTGACCGGCTGGGCGCTCAATATCGACCGGCTGACGGCCATGGTTCCCGGCCAGGCGCCCATGAGGCCCTTCACGGCGCTGGCCATGCTGCTGCTGGGCGCGGCGCTGTGGCTGGCGTGCGACCCGGCTAGCCGCGGTCCGGTGCGCTCGCCCTGGCTGCGCCGTCTGGGGCTGATCGGCGCTGGCCTGGTGGCCGGCCTGGACGCTATTTTTTTGCTGGAATATCTTTTGGGCGCGGATTTTGGCTTCGACCAACTGCTGTTCCGCCAGGCGCTGGCGGCCAGCCACGCACTGCCGCTGGGCCGCCCGGCGCAGGTCACCGCCTTGTGCCTGCTGCTGTTGGGGCTGGCGCTGTTCACGCTGGACCGTCGGCCCGGCTGGCTGGCTCCCCTGGCCGCGCTGGCGGCGGTGCTGTTGGCCGGCCTGGCGCTGCTGGGCTATGCCTATGCCGTCACCACCCCGCTGCCGATTTGGCCCTACGGATCGGTGGCGCCGCAGACCGGCGTGCTGATTATGATGCTCGGGCTGGGCGTGCTGGCTGCCCGGCCAGAAGGCGCAATCACCCGCATTGTCACCACCCGGCTGGCGGGCAGCGCCATCGCCCGGCGGCTGCTGCCGGCCGCGGTGCTGGTCCCCTTTGTGCTGGGCGGGCTGCGGCTGTATGGCCAGCGGCTGGGGCTGTACGACACCACCTTTGGCGTGGCGCTGCTGGTTACCTCGAATGTGGTGGTGTTCGCCATCCTGATCCTGGCCACCGCCCGGCTATTGAACCAAAGCGACGCTCGGCGCGTGGCCGCCCACGAGGCGCTGCGCGAGAGCGACGAGAACCTGCGCCTGGTGCTGGACGGCGTGCACGGCCATGCCATTTATATGCTCGACCCTCAGGGACGGGTGGCCACCTGGAACAAGGCGGCCGAGCGGATCCAGGGCTACACCGCGGCTGAAATCATCGGCCAGCCGGTGTCGGTGTTCTATCGACCGGCGGATGTGGCCGAGGGCAAGCCAGAGCGCGTGCTGGCCGCGGCGGCCGCCAAGGGCGCGGCCACCGAAGATGGCTGGCGGGTGCGCAAGGACGGCTCGCAGTTCTGGGCCACAATTGACACGGCCGCGCTGCGCGACCAGAACGGTGTGCTGCGCGGCTATGCCAAGGTGGCGCGCGATAATACGGAACGCAAGCAAGCCGAAGAGGCGCTGCGCGAGCGCGAAGAGCGGCTGCGGGTGCTGGCCGATGCCACGCCCAACGGCCTGCTCATCGCGGCGGCCGGCGGCGACATCACCTGGGCCAACCGGCGGGCCGAAATTTTGTTCGGCTACGCCCCGGGCCAGTTGCTGGGTTGCAGCATCGATCAGTTGGTGCCGCACCGCCATCAGCCCGGCCACGCCGGGCACCGGGCCGAGTTTGCCGCCGACCGCCGCGCCCGGCTGATGGGCGCCGGCCCCGACCTTTTTGGCCTGCGCCCGGATGGCAGCGAGTTCCCGGTGGAGATCGGCCTGAGCCCGATCGAAACCTCGCAGGGCCAGGCCACCCTGGCCTCCATCATCGACATTAGCGAGCGCAAGCGGGCCGATGATGTGCTGCGCAACTCGGAAGAGCGCTTTGCCAAGGCCTTTCGCGCCAGCCCGGCCGCCATGACCATGAGCACCCTGGCCGACGGCCGCTTTCTGGACGCCAACGACCGTTTCCTCGAGCTGTTGGGCTACGCGCGCGACGAGGTGTTGGGCCAGACGTCCACCGGCCTGGGCATGTTTCCCGACCCGGCCGAGCGCGCCGAGTTTGCCCGCCGGCTGCGAACCGAGGGCAAGGTGCGCAACCTCGAGCTGGTGTTGATCACCAAGACCGGCCAGCCGCGCAATGTGCTGTTCTCCACCGATAGCATCGAGGTGGACGGCCAGGCCACTATTCTGGCGAGCATGATTGACACCACCGAGCGCAAACAGGCGGTGGAGGCGCTGCGCCAGCTCAACACCGAGCTGGAGGCGCGCGTGGCAGCCCGCACCGCCGAGTTGGCCGCCAACGAAGCTAAGCTGCGCGCCCTGTTCGAGGTGCTGCCTGTGGGCATATCCATCCTCGACCGCGAGCGCCGCGTTGTGGAGACGAACCCGGCCCTGGGCCGCATCTTGCGCATACCGGATGTTCAGCCGACCGCGGCCGCCTACACCGTTGGGCGCGCCGTCATCAATCCCGATGGCAGCCCCATGCCGCTGCCGGCTTACGCCAGCGTGCGCGCTTTTGAAGAGCAGCGGCCGGTGCTCAACGTGGAAACCGGCGTCGTGCTCGAAAGTGGCGAGACGATCTGGCTCGATGTCAGCGCCGCGCCGCTGCCCGGGGACAACCCGGGCGTGGTGACGGCGACAGTCGATATCACCGAGCGCCGGCGATTTGAGGCCGAGCTGCACCAGAGCAACGAGCGCTTCACCAAGGCCTTTGATTCCAACCCAACGGCGCTCACCATCACCCGGCTGGCCGATAACGTGTTTGTCGATGTGAACGAGGGCTTCCAGCGCCTGAGTGGCTATACGCGCGCCGAGTTGGTCGGCCGGCCCGTGTCCGACCTGAACATCGAAACCCTTGGCGCCGACCGCGCCGAAATGGCGCGGCAGTTCCGCGAGCACGGGTCGATCCGCGAGCATGAAATCGTGCTGCGCACCAAAGACGGCGATCTGCGCCAGATGCTGCTGTCAGCCGACACGCTCGACCTGGCCGGCCAGCCGCATATCCTGACCACCATGCTCGATATCACAACGCGCAAACAGACCGAGGCCGCCCTGGCGGCCAGCGAGGCCAAATTCCGGGTGCTGTTTGATGTGCTGCCAGTGGGCGTGTCGATTGTGGATTCGGCCCGCCGCGTGGTGCAGTCGAACCCGGCCCTCAGCCGGATTATCAAGCTGTCGGCGGCCAGCGTGGCGGCGGCGGCCTATCTGCAGCGCAGAATTATCCGCCCGGACGGCAGCGACATGCCCGAGGCCGAGTGGGCCAGCACGCGCGCCCTGGCCGAGCAGCAGCCAGTCTTGGACATCGAAACCGGCTCGGTCCTCGAAACCGGCGAGACGATCTGGTTTGCCAGCAGCGCGGTGCCGCTGCCGGTGGCTGGCCTGGGCGCGGTGGTGGTGACGGTGGACATCACCGAGCGCAAGGCAGCCGCGCTGGCCCTGGCCCGCGAACGCGACCTGATGCGGGCCCTGATGGACAATATCCCCGACACCATTTACTTCAAAGACACCGCCTCGCGTTTCACGCGCGTCAACCGCGCCCAGGCCGAATACCTGCGCCTGCCCAGCGCCGAGGCCGCCATCGGCCTGACCGATGTGGACTTGCAGGATCCGGTGTGGGCCCGCGCCGTGCTCGACGAGGAACAGCAGATCGTCTTGCGCGGGCAGCCTCTGCTGAACCGGGTGGACGACTTTGTGGCCGACGATGGCCAGCGGCATTGGATGTCTTCCACTAAAGTGCCGCTGCGCGACGCCAGCGGCCAGGTGACCGGGCTGGTGGGCATCTCGCGCGATATCACCGCCCTCAAGCAGGCCGAGGCCAATCTGCAAGCCTCGCTGATCGAGAAAGAAGTGCTGCTGAAGGAGATTCATCATCGGGTGAAAAACAACTTGCAGATCATTTCCAGCCTGCTGCGCATGCAGGCCGACACCTTCGACGATCCCAAGCTGCGCGCCGCCTTCGACGACAGCCAGCGGCGGGTGCGCTCGATGGCGCTCATCCACGAGCAGTTGTATCGCTCGCCCGACCTGGTGCACATCGACTTTGGCGAGTATGTCAACGGCCTGATGCGCCAATTGCGCCACTCGCAGATGCAGTGGGGCAGCGCGCTGCGCATGCGCGTGGAGATTGAAGACGTGACCCTGGAGATTGACCGCGCCATCCCGCTGGGGCTGATGGTAAACGAGCTGGTGACCAACAGCCTGAAGTACGCTTTCCCACTGGGGCGCACGCCGGCCGAGGTGTGGGTGACCGCCACGCGCGACGCGGCCGGCACGCTGACCCTGGTGGTGGGCGACAGCGGCGTGGGCCTGCCCGAGACGGTGAACGTGGAGGACCCGCCCTCCATGGGTTGGCAGTTGGTGCAGTCCTTTGTCAGCCAGTTGCGCGCGCACTACACGCTGCAGCGCCAGCCGGGCACGGTGTTCACGCTGACCGTGCCCGACGGGAAAAAAGCGCATGGCTAAAGCGCGCCTGATGGTGGTGGAAGACGAAGTGATTGTGGCCCGCGACCTGCAGCGCACGCTGACGCGCATGGGCTATGAGGTGGCGGCCGCGGTGGCCTCCGGCGAAGAGGCGCTGCTGCGCGCCGAGGCGCTGCGGCCCGACCTGGTGTTGATGGATATTCACCTGGCCGGCGAGCTGGACGGCATTGCCACCGCCGAGCAGATGCGCCGGGCGCACGCGCTGCCGGTGTTGTTTCTCACCGCCCACTCCGACGAGGCCACCTTCCAGCGCGCCCAGATTACCGAGCCATACGGCTACGTGCTCAAGCCGTTCGAAGAGCGCGAGCTGGAAATTGCCGTCAGCATCGCCCTGTATCGCCATCGCGTGGAAACCAAGCTGGCGCAGATGGAGCGCTGGCTGGCCACCACCCTGAGCAGCATTGGCGATGCCGTCATCGCCACCGACCTGGCCGGCGGCGTGACGTTTATTAACCAGCAGGCCGAGAGCCTCACCGGCTGGGCGCTGGCCGAGGCGCTCGGCCGGCCGCTGAGCGAGGTGCTGCGGCTGGTGCAGGCCGCCGACCATGCGCCCGTCGGCAACCTGGTGGAGCGGGCGCTGCGCGAGAACATGGTCATCGAGCTGGGGCCGAACACGCTGCTGCTGGCGCGCGACGGCCGCGAACATCCGGTGCACAACAGCGCCGCGCCCATCCGCGACAGCGCCGGCACGCTCAGCGGCTTTGTGATTGTCTTCCGCGACATCACCGCCCAGAAGCAGACCGAGGAGCAGTTGCGCCATTCGGCCGTGCACGACCCGCTGACCGGGCTGGCCAACCGCGCCCTGCTGATGGACCGGCTGGAGCATGCCTTTGAGCACGCCCGCCGCCACCCCGAGCACCAATTCGCCGCGCTGTATTTGGACCTGGACGGATTCAAGGCCATCAACGACAGCCTGGGCCATCTGGCCGGCGACTACGTGCTGATCACGCTGGCGCGCCGGCTGGAGAGCAGCCTGCGCGGCGAGGACACCGTGGCCCGGCTGGGGGGGGATGAGTTTGTCATCCTGCTGCAGTCCATTGACAACCCGCGCACCGCCGCCCAGACGGCGCTCCGCATTCAGAAAAATGTGTCTGAGGCGATCCAGATGGAAGGCAAGGACTTGCAGGTGGGGGTCAGTGTCGGCCTTGTCGTTTATGGGCCGGAATATGAGCAGGCGGTCGACATGTTGCGCGCCGCCGACGCGGCGCTGTATCGCGCCAAGGCGCAAAACAAGGGCCGCCTGGCGATGGCCGACGACAAGCGCCATACCGGCGCCCTGCAGTTGCTGGCGCTGGAAAGCGAGCTGCGCCAGGCCGCCCGGGCGGGCGAGTTCCGCGTGTGGTATCAGCCGCTGGTGGCGCTGGCCGGCGGCCAGCCCTGGGGCCAGGAGGCGCTGCTGCGCTGGCAGCACCCGGCCCGCGGCCTGCTGGCGCCGCCCGATTTTTTGGCGCTGATGGAAGAGACCGGCCAACTGCTGACCGTGGGCGAGTGGGTGCTGCGCCAGGCTTGCGGCCGCGCCGCCGCTGGCCCCTCGGCGCTGACGGTCACCGTCAACCTATCTCCGCGCCAATTTCGCCAATCGGGCCTGCCGGAGCAAGTGCGCGGCGCGCTGGCCCAATCCGGGCTGGCGCCGGGCCGGCTGTGCCTGGATATCCCCGAGTCGGCGCTGGCCGCCCACGAACATGCGCTGGACACGCTGCGCGGCCTGCACGCCCTGGGCGTGCGGCTGCACCTGGACGATTTCGGCAGCGGGCTGACCTCGCTCAGCTTGCTGCACCAGGCCCCCTTTGACGCGCTCAAGCTCGGCCAGCCGGCGCTGGCGGCCGGCCTGGCCGGCACCGCTATGCTGCTGGCGCGCGCCCTGGGCCTGCGCGTGATTGCCACGAGCCTGGAGGCCACCGCCCAGGCCGAGTGGCTGCACGAGCTGGGCTGCGAGCTGGGGCAGGGGTTTTTGTTTGGAGCGCCGGGGGAAGGGCAGTGAGGGAGTGTGGGGGGGTGGGCGTGTGGGAGTAAAATCACACACTGGAGTGCGCCCTTTGGGCTGGACAGATTTGGACCCTATTGAAGGGTACACGGGAGGTGGCTGGGCGCACAGAGCCCTAAATAGCTCGCAGC
>JAYTFQ010000193.1:0-5778 GCA_043734225.1 Anaerolineales bacterium
CCTTCGGGCAATATATCCTTGATTTCCACGCTTACAGTGAAACATCCGCTTCTTTATGTCACGCCTGACGGCTTGTAGGCACCAGACTGACACGAGAACGCCCCATTCTCCTATTGACTCATGCCGATGAACCGCCTATATTGGAAGGCGAACGTTCGCGCGAACGTTCGCCTGAATCGGGCAAGCCGGGAGTGTGGATGAAGAGACGCGTCACGCTGAAAGACGTTGCGGCCCAGGCTGGTGTCACCTACCAGACTGTTTCCAAGGTCATTAACGGCCACGCACGCGTGCTGCCGGCCACCGAGGCGCGCATCCGATCCGCCTCGCATGCCCTGGGTTACAAGCCTAACCACAGCGCCCGCAGCCTGCGCGCCCAGCGCAGCCTGATGATCGGCTACTCCTGGGTTCCCTCCCGCCCCGGCCAGTTCAACCACATTCTAGACACCTTCCTGAGCAGCATGGTCCAGGAGGCCGAGGCCGCCGGCTACCATCTACTGCCCTTCCCTTATAAAGAAGACAGCGACCAGGTCAACGCCTATGGCGAGTTGATCGATGCCGGCCGGGTGGATGGCTTTGTCATCTCCAGCGTTAACTACGATGACCCGCGCGTTGCCTTCCTGCAAGAGCACCAGTTTCCCTTCGTCACCTTCGGGCGCGCCGGGCCAGATGCGCCCAACGCCTTTGTGGATGTGGATGGCGCGGCCGGCCTGTATCTGGCCACCCAACACTTGCTCAAGCTCGGGCACACGCGCATCGCTGCCCTGGCCTGGCCCCAGGCCTCGCGCGTGGGCAACGACCGCATGAGCGGTTATGTACGCGCATTGGCGGAGGCCGGCCTGACGGCCGACCCCGAGCTCATCGCGCGCGGCCACGGCTCGTTTGAGCAGGGTCTGGCCGCCACCACCCGCTGGCTGGCCTGGCCGGCCGCCAGCCGCCCCACCGGGCTGGTGGCCTTGGACGATACCCTGGCCATTGGCGCCATGCACGCCGCCCAGGCCCACGGCTGGACGCCCGGGCGGCAGATTTCGGTGGTGGGCTTTGACGACTCGCCCATGGCGCAGTATTTGTGGCCGCCCTTAACCAGCGTGGCGCAGCCCATCCGCGCCGCTGGCCGCAAGTGCGTGGAAATGCTCGTGGCGCTAATGCGCGGGCAAGCACCGCCTCAAACTCAGGTGCTGCTAGAACCCGAGTTAATCTTGCGCCAGACAGCGGGCGCGTGCCTTGCCACAGCCTGACCCGGCTCGCTGGGCAGTATGACGCTCTTGAGACTCCGGGAGAGTATGTTCCTGCAGGGGTCTTCCAGTTAGTTGTTTCGCCTGGGCTGGTGCAGTCAGGCTTTCCAGGGGGATGGATCAGAATTAAATAGCAGGGGAACTGCTCACGCACCTTGGCGGGATAGCGAGCAGTTCCCCGAGTGCCAACGGCAGTTTGCACCGCCGGTGGACCGGGCCGCAGTATAGTGGCCAGCCTCCGACAGCGCAAACGGCCAGGCACCTCAGAACAGGAGGTGTTCGTCACGAGTCATTGCCAAGACTGGCCGCTCACGTGTATCTGTCACTGGTTAATTATCCAAGGAGGCATAGTTCTATGAAGAAGACCAGCTCTTTCTGGCACATCAGCACGAGTGTGCTGTTGGCCATGGGCTTTGTTCTGGCGGCCTGCAGCCCAGCTGCCACCGCCACCACCGCACCCACTAGCGTTCCCGCGACCGTGGCTCCGGCCAGCACCGCCGCCGTAGCCGCAACCACCGCGCCGACCACGGCGCCAACTACCGCAGCGGCCACCGAGGCCCCAACCACCGCGGCCGCGACCGCCACCACGGCCGCCGCCGGCGCCACGGCCACTGCCGTGCCGCCCACCGCGGCCCCCACCCCCACCATCGCGCCCTTCACCGGCACCGTCACTTACACCGGCACCGTTATGAAGGTCGAAGATGGGGCTTCCATCGTCTTCTCCGGCTGGGGTGACGCGAGCGAGCAGCAGGTTTATCACGACTCGATCGCTCGTTTCCAGCTCGTGTATCCCGGTGTCAAGGTCGACTATCAGCCCATCCCGGCTGATTTCCAGACCAAGCTCAAGGCCGCCATGGCCGGCGGCACGGCGCCCGACGTGTTCTACGTCGATGATCAGCTGATGAACGCGTTCGGGCCCACCAAACAACTGCTGCCCCTGGACCCTTATCTGAAGGACGGCGGGGTCAGCCGGAGCGATTTTTTGCCCGCGCTGCTGTCGCTGTTCACTCAAAACGATCAGACCCTGGCGCTGCCTAAGGACTGGGGCACACTGGGATTGGTCTATCTGCCGGAGGCCTTCGCGGCTGCCGGCGTCGCTGAGCCCACCGCCAACTGGACCTGGGATGACCTGAAGAACGCCGCGGCCAAGATCAAGGCCGCCGGCAAGTACTCTGGCTTCTGCATGGGCGCTGACTGGGCCCGCTTTGCGCCATTTGTGTTTGGCGCCGGCGGCGCGTATGCCAGCACGGACAACAAAACCGCCACGTTGAATTCCGCCGAGGTCAAAACCGCGGCCGACTTTATCGCCGGGATGAAGACCGACGGCTCGCTGGCCACCTCCGCCGATGTCGGCGCCGGCTGGTGCGGCGAGGCTGTGGGCAAGAAGCTGGCCGCCATGACCTACGAAGGCGGCTGGATGGTCAACTACATGCGCACGACCTTCCCGGACGTCAAGTGGAAGGCCGTTCCCCTGCCGGCCGGCCCGAAGGGCAAGGCGGACGTCATCTTCACGAATGGTATCGGCGTCAATGCCGCCACCAAGTACCCGCGCGCCTCGGCGGCGCTGGTCATGTTCATCACTGGCGCCTACAACCAGGGCCAGATCGTGAAGACCGGTTTCGCGTATAGCACCCAACAGTCTCAGATCGACCTGGTGGTGGACCCGAACGACAAGGCCATCGCGCAGGGCGGGACGTTCCCGCTGACGCGCGTCGCCTTCTGGGGACCGAACACCGGCAAGGTCAATGATGCCGTGAGCAAGGCGCTCAACAGCATCTTCCTCGGCGCATCCAGCGTCGCGGATTCGCTGGCCCAAGCACAGACCGACGCGCAAGCCATACTAAGCGGGCAATAGCCCACTAGCGACCCCGGGCGGGTCTTCGCGCAGCCGGCTGGCGCGAGGACCCGCCCAAATGAAATTGCGCGCCACGGGGGCGGGTCTCAATTGGGCGCACGCCCAATCGCTCCCCTGACCACCCTGGCAGCATAAGCGCTCGAGCGTCCGGGCCACGCCCGGCTTGTAAGGAGGCTACCGATGGCAACTGTTACGTCGGCGGGTGTACCGGTCAAGCATGGTATTTTCCACAGCGAGCGCGCCCGCCAGGAAGCGCTGAACGCCTATTTGTTTATTGCCCCCTATCTCCTGGTGACCATCGTCTTCACGGTCGGCGTCATCATTTTCGCGTTCTACATCAGCTTCACCAGCTTTGATCTCTACACGGCGCCGAAATGGGTCGGGCTGGCGAATTATCTAAAAGCCTTCAAGCCCAGCGGGCAGTTCGTACATTCGCTGGTGAACGTGCTGTGGTACGTCGTCCTCGTGGTGCCGCTGCAAACCGCGCTGGCGCTGGCGCTGGCCACGCTCATCAACGTCAAGGTGCGCGGCTCGCAAATCTTCCGCACGGTCTTTTACGCCCCCAGCGTCACCTCGTCGGTGGTCATCACCATGATCTTCTGGTGGATGTTTCTCAAAACCGGCTATGTCAACTACGGCCTGACCCAACTATTCTCCGCCATCGGCCTCCACTGGCTGCCGTTAGAGTGGTACAACGACCCGCGCGGCCTGTTCCAGCTCATCTTCAAGGCTTTCGGCAGCGACATCCCCGGCAGCCTGTCCTACCTGCGCGGCCCGAGCGTTACCTGGATGGTGATCATGTTCCAGAACATTTTCACTACCGCGCCGACGTTCATGATCATGTTCCTGGCCGCGCTGCAGGAAATCCCCCCCACCCTGTACGAAGCCGCCGAAATTGACGGCGCGGACGGCTGGCAAAAGTTCATCCAAATCACCATCCCCATGCTCCGCCCGGTGCTGCTGCTGGTCATCGTGCTCGGCACCATCGGCACCTGGCAGGTATTCGACCAGGTGAAACTGCTGACGGCCGGCGGCCCGCTGGATACCACCCTGGTGCCGGTATACCTGATCTACAGTGAAGCGCTGGGCACCAATGGCCCGCCGCAGATGGGCTATGCCGCGGCCATGGCCTTTGTGCTGGCCGTCATCATCTTCATCTTCACCTTTGTGCAGCGCCGCTACATCGAGAGCGGCAGCGAGCAGTACTGAAACGAGGCCACCATGGCGACATTAGCGCAGCCCGTTCAACGTGTTGTTCCCGTCTATTCGCCCACGCCCACGCCTATCGCTCACCGTATCGGAAAGTTGGCGGTCTATCTGCTCCTCATCGTCGTGGGGTTGATTCTGTTCACCCCGTTTATCCTTGCCTTCCTGGGCACATTTAAGACCGATGCCGAGATCATTGCCTGGCCGCCCAGCTTCTTGCCCACCAAATGGCTGGTGGAAAACTGGCCCAAGCTGCTGTCCACCGACCTGGGCGGCATCGCGCGGCCGGCCGGCGCCTCGTCGCTGGGCCTGGTGGCTGGGCTGTTTGCCTTCTTCGTCACTTTTCTGCTCGGCGGACTGAGCAGTCAAGAAAAGGGCAAAGGACTTCCGCGCGCCATCGGCTTGCCCGTGGCGCTGCTGCTGGCTGTTGCCGGCGGCGCCGCGGCCGCCTGGTACGTAGGGGTGCGCCTTGGCAGCACCGCGGTCTACGATTTGTCCACCGGCATTGCCGTCACCTTCTTCATGCTATTGGGCGTGGCCATTTTGAGCATGTCGCAGCCGGATTGGCGCCGGGTGCTGCTGGCCATGCTCGCCGCCCTGCTGTTCGCCGCGGTCGTCACCATCGTTTTCGAGCAATTGGCCATCAGCGCCGGCGGCGGACGCTTCCTGCGCTGGTTTTTTAACACCGCGGTCCTGGCGGTCACCCGGGCGCTGCTGCTGGCTGTGTTTTGCTCCATGGCGGCCTATGCCTTCGCCCGCCTGAGCTTCCCCGGCAAAGACCTGATCTTCGCCTTCATGCTGGCCTCGATGATGATCCCCGGCGCCGTCACCCTGGTGCCCACCTATGTCGTCATCGCCAAGCTGAGCTGGATCAACACTGCCAATAGCCTGATCTTTCCCGGCCTGGTCAACGCCTTCGGCATCTTTATGCTCACCCAGTTCCTGAAGGCCGTGCCGCGCGAGCTGGAGGAAGCGGCCTTCATCGACGGCGCCTCGCACTTCCAGATCTACAAGGACGTGGTGCTGCCGCTGGCTCGGCCGGCCCTGCTGACCCTGTTCATTCTGCAATTTCAGGGCATGTGGAACGACTTCCTGGCGCCGCTGTTGTACCTCAACACCCCGGATATGTGGGTGCTCAACGTGGCCCAGAGCGTCTTCCAGCAGCAGTACAAGGCCCAGTGGAACCTGACCCTGGTCGCGGCCATGATCAACGCGTTCGTGCCACTGACCCTGTTCTTCTTCTTCAGCAAATACTATATCGAGGGCGTCAGCTACGCCGGCGTGAAGGGATGAGATCGGCGGTAATTGAAGACACGAAAGCTTTGATTGATCCGGCCGCTCGCCCTCACCCCGGCCCTCCCCCGCTGGGGGAGGGAGCAGAACTCCCCCTTCCCCCGCTGGGGTTTAAGGGCGGACAGGGCCAGTGCAATCCAAAAAAACAGGTACTTCGACGCCGGGCGGTGGGCGGCGCACCCGCAAATTCCA
>JAYTFQ010000194.1:0-2831 GCA_043734225.1 Anaerolineales bacterium
TGGAATTTGCGGGTGCGCCGCCCACCGCCCGGCGTCGAAGTACCTGTTTTTTTGGATTGCACTGGCCCTGTCCGCCCTTAAACCCCAGCGGGGGAAGGGCCGGGGATGAGGTCGAGCAGCTGGATCCATCAACACTTTAGTGTTTTCACTTAGCGCCCCAGGACAGATGCCGGTGTTGAAACTGCTTTAGCGGTTCGCCTTGACGGTCGGGTTGCCCTTTTCCCGATTGAGTTTGGCCGCCTCTTTCACGAAGCGCTTCAGCGCCGGCTTGTTCAGATCGGCCAGGCTGGTGATTTTGACGTGCCGCATGCGGTCGCCATCGCCCAGCAGCATGCCCTTGGGGTCCGTCAACTGTGAGCCGCGCCAGAAACCAAAGTTGACATAGCTCTTATAGGCCTTTATCCAGGCAAACGGGCCGTTTTCTTCATACACCGGCTGCGCCCACTTGTAAGCCTCGCTGGCCTTGGGCGCCGCCTCGCGCACAATCTGCCGGATAGCCGTCACGGCCTCGGCCTGCCAGCCATCCAGCCCTGCCACGTATTCGTCAACGGTCTTCGCTGCCATTTCTGGTCTCCTGTGCGGCCTACATCTTTGCCAGCAGTTGCGCCTTCTTAGCCTGGAATTCGGCTTCGGTTAAGACCCCGTGCTGCCGCAGGCCATCCAGTTGGGCCAGCAGCGCCGGCACGTCCGGGACGGGCGCGGCCGCGGCCGCCGGGTAGGCCGGCGTCTCCAGTTTTTGCTTGGCATTCACCATGGCATTCTTGAACCGCACCGGGTCGCCGATGGTGGGGAACTTGTTCACGCCTAAATCACTGGCGGTCAGGAGCTCCACGTCGCCATAGTTCAGCATCCGGCCCCAAAAGGTCTGGTCGAGCTTGACATCGTTGACTTTGTCCAGCGACGAGTCGGTGACGTCCTTGTTCAGCACGCCCGACAGTTGGATGACGCGCCGATCGGTGACCACAAATTTCCGGTTGGACCAGATCAACCAATCGCGCGTCAGGCTCGCAATCGGGAAAATCAACAGCAGGTAGCCCAGAACGAAGAAAGGCGCGAATACCACCAGCGGGCCCAGCGCTGCTGAAAAGACTAGCAGCAGCGAAACCAGCACGATCAAAGCGATGGCTAGCACGCTCTCGGACAGGACTTCCAAAACCAGGATGGTCCAGTGCCGGTGCGCCACAAACAACACCTGCTCGTTTTCGCCCAACAGTTTGTTGAGATAAGTATCCGCCATGCATCACCTCGTCACGTTAAGGGGGTACATCCACACACCGCTTACAGTCTAGGACAGTCCGCCGCCGCGTGCAAGCCAGGGCAGCGGCCGGGAACATTTTTGTTTGGGAGCAAACGTGCTGTGCACCACTCCGCTGCACCCTCGCCTGGCCGCGCCCTTGCCTATCGTGGCCCGGAGAGGCGGGCCGAGGGGGCATAGGCGCTAACTTGACAGGTCGCTGCCAGGAATAGACGCAAATGGCGGCGATGGGGCTGCCGCCAATCGCGCCTGCAAGGCGCTCCCACAATTAACAGCCGGGCCGGTGTCGTGTGGGAGCGCATTGCAGGCGCGATTCCGCTGAGCGTTTCAAGCGCCTTGGACTTTGAACAAGCCTGACGGCTGTGGCGAAGGTGACTAAAAGCCACCTTCCCGAAGCCCGGTTCATTGCGCAGCACCCTTTAGGGCCGGGCGTTGCTGCCAGCGCGGGCGTTTACGCCCATGCGGTACCGAATCTGGCCGCCCGTCGGCCAAAATTCGCGAAAGCGCCCTCGCGGCACAACAGGGCTTTGTCACCGTCGCTGCCTGCGCCCAGCGGAATCAATGCCGACGCGTTCTGGCCATTCCGTCTTTAGTCCTTCTCCAGCAAGTCGCGAATAGTCGCGAGTTCTTCGGCGCTCAGGGTCCAGTCGGCGGCGCGGGCGTTGGCCTCCACCTGCTCCGGCTTCGTGGCGCCGGAGATGACCGAGGCAATCTGCGGCTGGGCCAGCAGCCAGGCAATGGCCAGGTCGGCCAGGCCGCGCTCGTGGGCCGCCGCCAGCGGCCGCAGCGCGTCCAGCAGATCGAAGTTGGCGTCCGTCAGGAACTTTTGCACGTACGGGCTGCGCGCGCCGCGTGTGTCGGCTGCCGGGGCCTGGCCGCGCTCGTATTTGCCGCTCAGAAAGCCGCCGGCCAGCGGAAAGTAGGGCAGGATACCGACATTGGCGAACTGGCAATACGGGATCAGCTCGCGCTCGATATGCCGCTCCAGCATATGATAGTGAGGCTGAACGCTGACAAAAGCCTCCCAACCCATCATCTCGGCCACATCATTGGCGCGCCCCAACTGCCAGGCCAGAAAGTTGCTGGCGCCCACGTAGCGCACTTTGCCGGCCCGCACCAGGTCGTCCAGCGCCCGCATGGTCTGTTCCAGCGGCGTGGTGGCGTCGAAGCTGTGGATCTGGTACAGATCGATGTGATCGGTCTTTAGCCGGCGCAGGCTGGCTTCCACCCCCGCGTGGATGTGATAGCGCGAGGCGCCGCCATCATTCGGCCCGTCGCCCATCCGCGACTGCACCTTGGTGGCCACAACCACCTTGTGCCATTGTCCGGCCAGCGCGTCGCCCAGGCATTCTTCCGACCCGCCACGGTTGCCGTAGACATCGGCGGTATCAAAGAAGTTGATGCCCAGATCCAGCGCGTGATGCACGATCGCGCGCGTGCCCTCGCGGTCCACCACCCCGCCGAACTGGTTGCATCCCACGCCCACGGCTGAAACCTTCACGCCCGATCGTCCCAGATTGCGATATTGCATAGTCTCTATGTCTCCTCGACATCGTCGTTGATGAAGGTATTTCCG
>JAYTFQ010000195.1:0-12594 GCA_043734225.1 Anaerolineales bacterium
TGCGCGGCACCATGTAGCGGTCGGCCTTTCGCCAGACCGTCTCGCTTTGCGGCTCCACGCCCTGCACCGCATCAAACACCACCACCCCGCCGTCCAGCACGCGCAGCGAACGCTGCACTTCAGCCGTGAAGTCGATGTGGCCGGGGGTGTCGATCAGATTGATCAGATACCCCTTCCACTCGGCCGTCACCGCCGCCGAAACGATGGTAATGCCGCGCTCGCGCTCCTGCGCCATCCAGTCGGTGACGGTCGTGCCGTCATCGACCGAGCCAATGCGGTGCGTCTTGCCGGTGTAGAACAACACCCGCTCCGTAGTGGTCGTTTTGCCGGCATCGATGTGCGCGATGATGCCGATATTTCGTACCTTCTCAAGTGGATAATTACCAGGCATAAGACTGCTTCGGACGCGTTCCAGTGCGCGGGACCGGCGGGGCAGCGGTGGTAAAAACCACAGCGTCGATCCCCGGCACCCGCTTACCAGCGATAATGGGCAAAGGCGCGATTGGCCTCCGCCATTTTGTGCGTCTCTTCCTTCCTCTTTACGGCCGCGCCCGTGTTATTGGCCGCGTCCATCAATTCTCCCGCCATCTTCTCCGCCATGGACTTGCCGGCGCGCGAGCGCGCCGCGGCCAGCAGCCAGCGCATGGCCAGCGCCTGGCGCCGGTCGGAAGCAACTTCCACCGGCACCTGATAGGTGGCGCCGCCGACGCGCCGCGGCTTGACTTCGATCAGCGGCGCCACGTTCTTTAGCGCCTGATCAAAGACTTCCATCGGCTCGCGCTTGGCGCGGGTCTCAACCAGCGTCATGGTGTCGTACAAGACGCGGGTGGCCACACTCTTTTTGCCGTCGTGCATCATGCGGTTGATGAACTCCTGCACCACGGCGCTGTGGTAGCGGGCATCTTGCGGCATGGTGCGTTTGGCGGGTCGGGTTCGTCGTGACATCGATAGCTCCGTTCGAGTTCAATCGCAGCAGGCGCGGCAACGGGTCGCTGAGACGGTTGTGCTGCCTGTCTCTTTGACCCGTTACGCCTGCCAGATTACTTCTTGACTTCTTTCTTCGCTTCCTTGGGCCGCTTGCCGCCGTATTTGGAGCGCCCCTGACGACGGGCCTCCACGCCGGTGGTGTCGAGCGTGCCGCGCACAATGTGGTAGCGGACGCCCGGCAAATCCTTCACACGGCCGCCGCGCACCAGCACCACCGAGTGCTCCTGCAGCGAGTGACCCTCACCCGGAATATAGGCCGTCACTTCCAGACCATTGGTCAGGCGCACGCGCGCCACCTTGCGCAAGGCCGAATTCGGCTTCTTGGGCGTTTGGGTGCGCACAACCGTGCACACGCCGCGCTTTTGGGGCGCGCCCTTGGGCTGCTGGGTGCGGCGCTGCTTGTACGTGTTGAGCGTATACAGCAGAGCCGGCGCCTTGCTCTTGGTCTTCTTGGTCTTGCGGCCTTTGCGAACCAGTTGATTAATCGTGGGCACGCTCTATCTCCAAACTCTTCTAACCTTGATCCAAATCCGAACGTTCTGGCCTATGGCGATAAGGGAGGCCATCGCATCAGTCTGCGATGGCCTCGCCTTGACCGTATCCATATTCAAATCGCAAGGGCGCAAAAACCCTCGCGGCCCGATGCTACTCAAGGAAGGTCAGTTTACCATACGCCTCTCCGGCCTGTCAAGCCTTTTTCCGGCACTTTTCGCGGTTGTGCTCACATTCACAGATACTGCCGCGCCAGCGCTAGGTTTGCTCTGCTGGTCGCCCCCCACCCGTGGCAGATTACCGTTTTGCGCGCTGCTTACGGGTCCGCGGGGGCGTTCAACTGAACGCCCCCAGATTAATCTTCGCTCAAGCTCAGCAGGCCCATGCCCGGCCGCGGCGTGCGCGCCTTATCTTCTTCCTTGCCAAAGCGGATCACCTCGCCGCCATCCACCACGGCCTCCACCACCAGGCCCAGGCTCTGCAGCTCTTTCACCAGCACCCGGAACGAAGCAGGGATGCCCGGCTCTTCGATGGGCTCGCCCTTGATGATCGACTCGTACGTCTTCACGCGGCCCTGCACGTCGTCCGACTTGACCGTCAGCATTTCCTGCAGGGTATGCGCGGCGCCATAGGCTTCCAGCGCCCACACTTCCATCTCGCCGAAGCGCTGACCGCCGAACTGGGCCTTGCCGCCCAACGGCTGCTGCGTCACCAGCGAGTAAGGCCCCGTGGAGCGGGCGTGCACCTTGTCTTCAACCAGGTGGGCCAGCTTCAGCATATGGATAATGCCGATGGTCACTGGCTGGTCGAAGCGCTCGCCGGTCTTGCCGTCGAACAGGTGCAGCTTGCCCAAGATCGGCAGCGGGTCGCCGGTCTCCACCGCCACGGCCTCCGCCCGCCGGCGCAATTCCTCGCCGGCCAGGCGTGCGCCCTTGTAGCCGCGCTCTTCAATCCACAAACGCAGGCACACATCAATCGCGTTCGCATCCACCGGCGCGCGGCCGGACTGCGGCAGCGGGCTGTCGTCAAAGACCATCACCTGGTCCGGATCATATTCACGCGTCCGCAGCCACTCAAACACCGAGGCCCGGCGCGAATACTGCTCGCTGGTGGCCAGCAGCTCGCGGCTGTACTTCTTGCCGCGCAGCCATTGATCCATGTACAGCCGGCGGGCTTCCGAGTCGTCCTCAACGCCCTCCGGGTCATAGCCTTGCTCAGTCAGCCAGTTCCAGGCATCGACGGTGACGTCACGCCAGGCCTTGTCCACCATCCAGGCGCGCGCCAGCTCGGCTTCGATTTCGTCCTCGTGCGCCCCGTCGAAAACCGGGGTCACCGCGCGGAAGCCCAGCCGGTCCGCCGCCCAACCCAGGTGCGTCTCCAGGATCTGGCCGATGTTCATACGGCCAGGCACGCCCAGCGGGTTCAGGATGATATCGATCGGCGTGCCGTCTTCCAGGAAGGGCATGTCGGCCACCGGCACCACGCGCGAGATAACGCCCTTGTTGCCGTGGCGGCCGGCCATCTTGTCGCCCTCGGTCAGCTTGCGCCGCTGGGCCACCGATACGCGCACCATCTTATCCACGCCGGCCGGCAGGTCACGGTGCTCGTCGCGGGTGAAGATCTTGACGTCGATGACTTTGCCCTTTTCGCCGTGCGGCAGGCGCAGCGACGAGTCTTTCACCTCGCGCGCCTTTTCGCCGAAGATGGCCCGCAGCAGCTTCTCTTCCGGCGTCAGTTCCTTCTCGCCCTTGGGCGTGATCTTGCCCACCAGGATGTCGTTCGGGCCAACCTCGGCCCCCACCCGGATGATGCCGTGCTCGTCCAGGTCCTTCAGGGCGTCTTCGCCCACATTCGGGATGTCGTAAGTAATTTCTTCCGGCCCGAGCTTGGTGTCGCGCGCTTCCACTTCATAGCGCTCGATGTGGATGGAGGTGAACTTGTCTTCACGCACCAGCCGTTCGGAAATCAGGATGGCGTCTTCGTAGTTGCCGCCTTCCCAGGACATGAACGCCACCAGCACGTTGTGGCCCAGGGCCAGCTCGCCATGATCGGTCGAGGACGAGTCGGCGATGACATCGCCCTTCTTGACGCGCTGGCCCTTGACCACGGCCGGGCGCTGGTCGATGCAGGTGCTCTGGTTGGAGCGGTTGTACTTGCGCAGCCGATAGGCGCGCCGCTTGGCGCCGGTCTGCACCACAATTTCCTTGCCGGTCACCGATACCACTTCGCCGTCGTCATCCGCCTGCACCACCTGGCCCGAGTCCAGCGCCGCCTGCAGCTCCATGCCGGTGGAAACGATCGGCACATCCGGCTTGAGCAGCGGCACGGCCTGGCGCTGCATGTTCGAGCCCATCAGGGCGCGGTTGGCGTCGTCGTGCTCCAGGAAGGGGATCAGCGCGGCGCTGATGCCCACGATCTGGCGCGGGGCCACATCCATATAGTCAATCTGGTCGTGCGTGGCAAACAGGAACTTGGAAGCGTGGCGGCAGGAAGGCCGCGTCCGCAGGAATTCCTTGGCATCGTTCAGAGGCGTGGTCGCCTGGGCGATGGTGTAGCGGTCTTCAGCGTCGGCCGAGAGATACATGATCTCTTCCGACACAAACGGCACCACCGACACCTCAAACACGTCCAGCTTGGCGGCGCGTTTGAGCATTTCCTTAGTGATGACCTCGCCCTCTTTGGCCCAGGCCTCGCCGGTCTTGCTGTCGACGATGTCTTCACGCAGCTTGCGGTCCAGCAGGCGGGTGTCATCCGGCTTCAAGGCCCGATACACGCGCCGGTAAGGCGTTTCGATGAACCCGAACTGGTTGACCTTGCCATAGGTGGCCAGGCGGCCGATCAGGCCGATGTTCGGGCCTTCGGGCGTTTCAATCGGGCAGATGCGGCCATAGTGCGAGTGATGGACGTCGCGCACGTCAAAACCGGCGCGCTCGCGGCGCAGGCCGCCCGGCCCCAGGGCCGACAGGGTGCGCTTGTGGGTCAGCTCGGCCAGCGGGTTGGTCTGCTCCATGAACTGCGACAACTGGCTGGAGCCGAAGAACTCGCGGATGGCGGCCACCACCGGCCGAATGTTGATCAGGGTCAGCGGCGTGACGTTGTCCTGGTCGCGGATCGACATGCGCTCGCGGATCACGCGCTCGGCGCGCCGGATGCCGATGCGCAGCTTGTTCTGGATCAGCTCGCCGACGGTCTTCACCCGGCGGTTGCCCAGGTGGTCGATGTCGTCCTTGGTCTCCACGCCGTTGTTGATCTTGATCATCCGCGCGATGAGCTGGATGATGTCGTGTTTGGTGACGGTCCGGTGCGTCAGCGGGATGACTTCCGTCAGGCCCAGCTTCTGGTTCAGCTTATAGCGCCCCACCCGCTCCAGGTCATACCGGCGCTGATCGAACAGCTGCTGCTCCAGGTATTCGCGGGCGTTGTCCAGGGTCGGCGGGTCGCCGGGGCGCATGCGCTTGTAAAACTCAATCAGCGCTTCCTCGGCGATGCTGCGCTTCTCGCGCCGCTCCCAGGTCGGTTCCTGGCGCAGAGTGGCGGGGATGAAGAGATGGTCGGGGTTGTTGTCCACGCCCTCGAACAGCTTCAGGATCTCTTCATCTGATCCGGTCTTGATGGCCGATTCGGGCAGACCGTCGCTGACGGCCGCCAGGGCGCGCAGCAGGATCGTCACCGGCACGGTGCGCTTGCGATTGAACTTGATGGTCAGGTAATCGCTCTTGCGCGTCTCAAATTCCATCCACGCGCCGCGGTCGGGGATGAGCTTGGCGGCCGACAGGGCCCGGCCGCTGGTGCGGTCTTCTTCCGCTTCAAAATAGACACCCGGCGAACGGATTAGCTGCGAGACGACCACGCGCTCGGTGCCGTTCACTATGAAGGTGCCGTTGTCGGTCATGAGCGGGAAGTCGCCCAGGAAAATGTCGTTCTTGATGGGGTTGGGGACTTCGTTGCCCAGCAGCAGCACCTGGACGTACAGAGGCGCGGCGAACGTCATGTCGCGCTCGACGCACTCGTCAAGATCATATTTGGGCTTGTCAAACCAATATTTCAACGCAAAGCCGGGATCGACCCGCTTGCTGGGGAACCACAACTGCATGCCACCATTAAAGGACTCAATCGGCGAGACTTCTTCAAACAGCTCAGCCAGGCCCTCGTTCAAGAACCAGTGGAACGACTCAATTTGCACCTCAATTAATGAGGGCAGCGTCAAAACATCCGGAATGCGCGCGTAAGACTTCCGACCGAGGATATCTGCCATGCTATTTCTCCCGGCCCCACAATCCGAGGCCAACTAGGATTACCATTTCAATCGTCAGTCGAGGGGAACGAACACCCTGGCCGCCCCGACTGGCGGACAGAGATTTTGGCGAAGGGAGTATTATAAATAGTTATGCAAAACTCGTCAATGGGCAATTTCAGACAGCAAAATAGCCGGGGACCCTATACCTTGTCGGGCCCGGCCTGCGGACGAGGAATTGTTGCCGCTGAAAACCAGCTTCAGCGGCCTTACAAACAGATTATAGCATAGGCGCGGCGGCGCGCAATGCCCGCTTGGGCCTACGGAATGGCTTTCTCAAAGTCGGGTCTGGCGGCTACGCCAACCGCCAATAAGCGCAACTAAGCCCGCCTGCGCAGGCTGCTTCTTCGAAGTGTCAGTCCGCCGCAGGGCGGGCTTTGTGCTCTTATTGCCGCGGTTTCAACCGCCGGGCCGGACTTTGAGAAAGCCATATGTCCTACGCTTTCGGCAAAGCCGGCCGCGCGCTGCGGCCGGTGGTGGCGGCCGAGAGCCAGCCGGTCCCGGCCCGCGCCGCCCGATAGCTGAGAAACCCCAACCCGGCCAGCGACAGCGCCCCGGCCACCCCGGCCACCCACAGCATCCCGCGCCTGGCCTGCGCCGCCGGCCGCAGCGCGGCGCGGCGCTGGGCAATCAGCCGCGCCTTCAAATCCGCTGCGAAGTCCGGCCTCGGCTCCACTTCCACCAATTCGGCCTGCGCGCGGCGCGCCATCTGCATCAGGTCGCCCAATAGCCGCTGCTCATCCTGTGTCAACCCGGCCCGCTCCAGGCTCGGCCGCCCCCCGGCGCGCTCTTGGCCAGCGGCGTCGTCGCTGGCGGTCAGCCGATCGGCTTGCTGGCTTAGCAGCTCTTCAATCTGGCGCTGGGTCATGGCAGTCCTCTTCTTCTACAACAACCCGCCGGGTCAGAGCCCGGCGCAATAGGCCAGGCCAACGGTGCCGGGTCCGGTGTGCACGGCCACCGTGGGGCTCACCTCGCACAGCAGGGTTTCCACTGCCCCCAGCCGCTGGGCGCACTTGGCCAGCAAGGCGGCGGCTTCCTCGGCCGCGTTGGCGTGCAGCGTCGCCAGGCGAATGTTGCTTTTGCCGGCGGTGCGCTCGACGATAATGTCCATCACGCGTTGCACCGCCTTGCGCTTGGTGCGCACCCGCTCCATCGCCTCCACGTGCCCATCGCGCAGGTCCAGGATCGGCTTCATATCCAGCAGGCTGCCCACAAAGGCCGCCGCCCCGCCAATCCGCCCGCCCCGGCGCAAGAATTCCAGGGTTTCGACCGTAAAGACGACCCCCACGTGCGGAATGGTATCGCGCGTCGCCTGAACCACCTCTTCAATCGACTTGCCTGCCCGCGCTGCCCGCGCCGCCGCCAGCACCACAAACCCCATGGCCATGGCTGTGGCGTTCGAGTCGATCACTTCCACCCGCTTTCCGGTGAGCAGCTTGCCGGCCTGCACCGCCGCCGAATAGGTGCCCGACAGCTTGGCGGACAGATGCACACCCACCACGGCATCTACTCCCTCAGCCGCCTTGGCATAAATATCGCGGAACTCGCCAATGGAGGCCACGGCCGTGGTCGGCAGCACCGGGTCCGTCTTCAGCCGCTCAAAGAATTCTTTCGACTGGATATCGACGCTGTCGCGATAGCTGACGGTGCCCCAGTTGACCACATTTGGCACCACAAAGATGCCATATTCCGCCAGCACGGCCGGCGGCAGGTAGGCGGTCGAGTCGGTCACAATCGCAATCGAGGGGGATGCCATCCACTACTCCTTGGCCGGCGCGTCGCCGGCGCCGTTAGCGCCCTGCAGCTCGTCCCGCAGCGCCAGCAGGGTGCGGTGATACAGGCTCTTCACCGCGCCTTCGCTGCGGTGCATCACCACGCCGATCTCGGCGTTCGACAGGTGGTCGACAAACTTCAAAATCAGCAACTGCTGCCGCTCACCCGGCATGCCGCGAACAACCTTCAGGAGCCCGGCCTGTTCCTCATGCGCCTCGGCCAGGCTTTCGGGCGCTTCAGTCCGCAGCGCGGCCATGTCCTGTGCCGGCACCTCGTTCAGCGGCACCATCTGCCGCCGGCCCTGGTCGCGGTGCCAATTGGCCATCAGGTTATGCGCAATGCGGTAAAGCCATGCCGAAAACGGCAGCCCGCGCGACGTGTAACCGTCCAGGTTCAGCATGGCCCGCTGGAAGACACGCTCGGTAAGGTCTTCGGCGTCGTGTGTGTTGCCAGTCCGGTAATACAGATAGCTATAGATTTTTTTGACATAGCGCTCATACAGCGCCCCAAACGCTTCAGGGTCAGCCTTGGCCGCTGCCACCAACCCCGCGTCGTCATTGATATCAGCCAACCGCCCGCTCTCCTTGCCCTCGGGCCAGGTGTCGTTTAGTAAACACCTGTCCGGCGCAAAAGTTACGTCACCCTGCCAGCGCGGCGGCAGTATAACGGGCTATGCGGAGGGCGTCCAGACGCGCAGGCGGCAAGTCACCCCTCGCCAAACAGCCCGGCCCGCCGCCGTTTCATCTCGTCCGCCACCGCCAGCGAGTTGTCGTCCTGGCGGCAATAAAGCTCGGTGACGACGTTGTCGTAGCTCTCCATATCGCGGTTCTGGCTCAGCTTGAAGCTGGCTTCCATGCGCGTCACCGCGATTTGGAAGCCGACAATGGCCTGCATCTGCTGGTGGGCGTAGTCTACGGGCAGGTCTTCCAGCCGGTAGGGCCGGGCCGCCCCCGCGCTACCTTCATGCTTGTCCACCAGCCGTTTGAGCAGCGCGAACAACTCGGCGGTCTCGCTGATTACCCGCGGTCGTCCATAGGCATGCACCGCCATGTAGTTCCATGTGGGCACGTTGGTGTGGTTGTACCAGCGCGGCGAGATATAGGTGTGCGGGCCGGCAAAGATCGTCAGCACCTCCCGCCCGTCCTCAAAGGTGCGCCAGTGCTTGTTGGCGCGCGCCATGTGGCCGTTTAGCACCAGTGTGTCGTCCGCGCGGTGCTCAAAATCGACTAGCAGGTGCGTGGCCAGCGGCTGTTGGCCGTCAAAGCCGACCAGCGTGGCGAAGTCGTTGTCGCGCAGGAATTGCTCGACGATGGCCGGGTCAAGCTCGCGGTAGCGACTGGGTATGTACATCGTATCGGCTCACAGCTCTTTTCGAACAGTCGCAAAGTAGGCCGAGGCCTGGAAGCCCATGGACGTATACAGCGCCAGCGCAGCCTTATTGTTGGGGTCGAAGCCGACAATGGCTCGGCGCATGCCGGCGGCCCGCATACGCCGCAACCCTTCGGCCATCACTGCCTTGCCCAGGCCCTGCCGCTGAAAATCCGGGTGGGTGCCAACCGGTTCAAACAGACCAATGCCATTCACCGGGTCGAGCCAGATGGTGCAGGCCGACGCGCCCGGGCCATCGGGTGAGCGCACAAACAGGTCGCGCTCCCCGTCATAGACCGCCGAGCCGATGAGTTTCGCGTACTTGGCCCAATACGCATCTCAAGCGACATCGGGCCGGAAAGCGCCGCGGGTCACCTCCGCCCGCAGTTGGCCGTCGTCTAAGTTCCCGACGCCCTGCACCGTAAAGCCGGCTGGCGGCTTGATATCTGGCAGCGCGTCCAATATGCGTTCGAAGAGCGGCGGCGCCGGATCAGCCGGCACATCCCCAAACCCCCGCGCTTTCATCAGACGGACCAGCACCGTGTCGTAGGTCATGGCCCAAAATGGCCAAAGGGTTTTCAGCCCGGCCTCGCGCGCCCTGGCTTCCGCCCAGGCCACATACTCATTCATAACATTTTCATGCGTCGGCGTGCCATGCAGCGTCGGATGCACAAAGAGGTCAAAACTGCCTTCCCACCAGTGGAAAATCGCCCAGGCCGCCAGCGCGGGCGCATCGTCAGCCAGGCCTTCCCACAGCAGCAGGTTACGCTGGTTCGCCTGCTCATCCGGCGGGAAATGCGTGATCCAATCCAGGCAGCCCGGGTGCATGTAAGAGGCAGGGATATCGGCTTGCGTGCCGGCCATCAGCAGCCGCCGCATCAGCGCCAGGTCCAGGCTGTCGCGGTACGGTCCGGCTTGCACAGGCATGCTATTCATCATGGCAGTTTACCATTTATCCGGTAGATGTTAGACTCTGTGCCCTATGCGTCAAATTCGGCTGTTTCTTTGCCTGCTGGTGTTGGCCGGCAGCGCGCTGGCCCCGGCCGGCGGCGCCAGCGCCCAGGCCCAGCCAGGCGTGGCGGTCATCACCTCGCCGCTGGATGGCGCCTTGCTCAACGGCCTGGTGCCCATCACCGGCACCGCCACCCACCCGCAATTTCTGCGCTATGAGCTAGCCTTTGGTTACAGCCCCAACCCCACCGGCACCTGGTTCCCGCTGCAGGCGCCGGTGAACACCCAGGTGGTGAACGAGATCATCGGCCGCTGGGACACGACCAAAATCTCCGACGGGCTGTACAGCCTGCGGCTGCGGGTGTACTACTCCGAAACGGCCTATTTGGAAGCCTTTGTGCAGAGTGTGCGTGTGCAGAACGCCACGCCCACCGCGGAGGTGATTGCGCCCGTGACCCCCACCCCGCCGGTGGCCATTACCCTGCCGCCGCTGGCCACCGCCTCGGCCACGCCCACCGCGCCCGGCATCGAATTACCGCCCACCAGCACACCGCTGGCCGGCGGCATTAACGGCAGCCTGCCGCCGGATCGCGGCATCGCCGCCATCAACGCCAACGTCATCGGGCAGGCGTTCCTGGCGGGCGTGCGGCTGACAGTGGTATGCTTCCTCCTGCTGGCGGCCTACGCCAGCCTGCGGGCGCTGCTGCGGGTGCGCTTGCGGCCGCGCCGTCGGCGCTAGAGGGGCCGTTCAACTGAACGCCCGTAACATAGGCGAGCACAGGGCTGGTCGGCCAGACGAGCCCTGGGATTGATTCGGACGGAACAACGTGCCAGATCGTTATTTGATTATCGGCCTGGGTAACCCGGGCCGCGAATATCGCGCCAACCGGCACAACGCCGGCTTTATGCTGCTCGACCGGCTCGTGGAGCGCCACAAGTGGTTGGGCTTCACCAAGCGCCAGGGCAAGGCCCTCATCACAACCGGCCAGCTCCCGCCGGCCGGCCTGGTGCTGGCCAAGCCGCAAACCTTTATGAACCTGTCCGGCGAGGCGGTCGGCTCGCTGGTGCGCTTTTACGACCTGCCGCTGGAGCGGATGTTGGTGGCCGTGGACGATATTGACCTGCCGCTGGGCACGCTGCGCCTGCGCCCAGATGGCGGCTCAGCCGGCCACAACGGCATGCGCTCCATCATTGAGCAGTTGGGCACCGAGGTCTTTCCCCGGCTGCGGCTGGGGGTGGGCCGGCCGTCGGGCGTAAAGGCCGCCGCCGGCTATGTGCTGCGCGACTTTCGCGGAGACGATTTGGACATCATGAACGCGACCCTGGACAAAGCCGCCGACGCCGTCGAGTGCTACTTGCGCGACGGGCTGGTGACGGCCATGAACCGCTATAACGGACCTACCGATAAGCCATGATCCTCAACGGTTTGCTGGCGGCAATCCGCGCCCTGCCGGAATATCCGGGACTGCTGGAACACCTCTCCGGCGCCCAAACCGGCGGCCACAGCGTGGCGCTGCGGCTGCCGCGCGCGGCGCGCGTGCCCGTGGCCGCGGCGGTCACCCAGAGCCTGGGCCGCGTGGCGCTGTATGTGGTCGCCCGGCCGGACCGGGCCGCCACGGTGGCCGAAGAGCTGGCCGCCTGGGCGCCCGAAGCGCGCGTGCTGGCTTTTGGCGAGCCCAACCCGCTCTTCTATGAATACTCCGCCTGGGGCCCGCGCACCATTGTCAGCCGCCTGGGCGTGCTGGGCGAGCTGGCCGAGCCCGCGGCCGATCAGCCGCCGGCGCTCATCGTCGCCTCCGCCCGCGCGCTGATGTGGCGCACCCTGCCCAAGCGCGACTTCCTGGCCAACACCCGCGCCATAAAGGTCGGGCAGGCGCTGCGCATTGAAAAGGCGCTGGAAAGCTGGGTGGCAGCCGGCTACCAACCCGCCACCATTGTGGTCGAGCCGGGCCAGTTCTCGCGGCGCGGCGGCATCATCGACATTTTCCCGGCCACCGCCGAGCAGCCGGTGCGCATTGAGCTGTTTGGCGACGAAATTGAGACCCTGCGCCGCTTCGACCCGGCCACCCAGCGCTCCGGCGAGCGCGTGCCGTCTGTGACCATCGGCCCGGCCCGCGAGGCGCTGCCGCGCTACTTCCAGCCCGAGTGGACGGTGGCGGTGGACGAGGAAGAAGTTTCCGCCAAGGCGCAGGCCGCGGCTGACGAATTCGTCGGCCCGCGCAACCTGGAGTTCTACCTGCCGCGCATGGTGGCGCCGGCCAGCCTGTTGGAATATCTGCCGGCGGGCGCGACCGTGCTGGTGGACGATTGGCGCGAGCTGAGCAGCGCCGTCGAAGAGCTGGAAGAGCAGGCCATCGCCCTGCGCGGCGAGCAGATGGCGGCCGGCATCATCGACCAGGACTTCCCCCTGCCCTATCACCCCTGGGCCGACCTGCAGGATGAGCTGGCCGACCGCCAGCCGGTGCCGGTGATCCTGGCCGCGCCGGATGACGACGACACGCCCGTCATCGACCTGGGCGGCCGTTTCCACCCCGGCCCGCGCTACGGCGGCGTGCTCAAACCGCTGCTGGACCAGCTCACCACCCTCCAGCCCGGCAATGACCGCGCCGTGGTCATCACCCGCCAGGCCGAACGCCTGGCCGAAATGTGGGGCGAACAGCACATCCACCAGGCGCCGGTCGCCGTTGTCTCTGAGTTGCCCGATCCGGGTAATCCCGTATTTGTGCACG
>JAYTFQ010000196.1:0-10119 GCA_043734225.1 Anaerolineales bacterium
CCGGCCGCCAAACCTCCCAAAATGTGAAATTGCAGCATTTCAGTTTGTCCTGCGCCGATTCTCTTGCCTGTTTCCCAAGGGCACCACTCCCATACCCCCGCACTCCCATGCTCCCACGCCCGGGTTTTCTTTTAACTCTCTCGACATCCCCTCCCCCGCGGGGTATAATGCCCGCGCTCCTTAGTACCCGCCCGGCTGCGGCCATCGTCCGCTCAGCGGGCATTTGTTTGAATCGGAGGCATTTTCCTGTATGCAACAACGCCAAACGGCCTGGCTGATCGTCACCGCTCTCGTGGTGGCGCTGGCGACTTACGTCGTGGTGCCTGGAACCGGCATCCACTTCACGCTGGGCTCACTCACAGTTAATCGCGATTTCGGGGCTCGTCAGGGCCTCGACCTGCGCGGCGGTCTCCAGGTGCTGCTCCAGGCGGATGTGCCCGCCGGCACCACGATTGATGACACGGCCATGTCGATCGCCAAAGACATCGTCGAAAACCGCGTCAACGGCCTGGGCGTCACCGAGCCGCTGGTCCAGCGCCAGGGCGCCGACCGTATCGTGGTGGAGCTGCCCGGCGTCACCGACCCGCAGCAGGCCATCGACACGCTCAAGCAGACCGGCCTGTTGGAATTCGTGGACATTGGCAACCTGGCGATGAGCGCCGGCCAGGTCATCCAAACCGACTGCATCGACCCGTCCAAGGTCGACTGCGCCAACCCCACCGGCGCCCTGCCCGTGCCCACGGCGGTTGTCACGGCCACCACCGCCGCCGCTACGGCGACAATAACAGCCACCACAGCGGCCACACCGACAGTTGGCGCAAGCATCACCAGCACCAGCGCCGCCGGCACGCCCCAGGTCACCGCCACGGCCACCAGCACGGTCAGCAGCACCGTCCCCGCTGCCGGTCCGCGCTATCACACCGTCATGACCGGCGTGGCCATCAAAACCGCCTCCGTCTTGCGCTCCACCCTGGGCGCTTGGACCATCAACTTCGCCCTCACCGACGCGGGCTCAAGAATCTTCGCCGGCCACACCAGCACCCACGTCGGCCAGCGGCTGGCGATTGTGCTGGATAAGACCATTCTCTCGGCGCCCAACATCCAATCGGCCATCACCGGCGGCAGCGGCACCATCAGCGGCAACTTCACGCAGAATTCGGCCAACCAGTTGGCCCTCCAGTTGCGCTATGGCTCGCTGCCCGTGCCGCTCAAGGTGGTCCAGTCGCAGGAAATTGGCCCCACCCTGGGCCAGGACTCGGTCCGCAAGAGCGCCATCGCCGGCGTCATCGGCCTGCTGTGCGTGGGCCTGTTCATGTCGCTTTACTACCGCCTGCCCGGCCTGATTGCCGTGCTGGCCCTGCTGATCTACGCCGTCATCACCTTTGCCCTGTTCATCCTCATCCCGGTCACGCTCACCCTGCCCGGCATCGCCGGCTTTGTGCTCTCGGTGGGCGTCGCGGTGGATGCCAACATCCTGATCTTTGAGCGCATGAAAGAAGAACTGCGCTCGGGCAAGGCCCTGCGCCAGGCCGTGGATGCCGGTTTCAGCCGCGCCTGGCCGTCCATCCGCGACTCGAACATCTCCACCCTCATCACCTGCGCGATCCTGTATTGGTTCGGCAGCACCTTCGGCGCCAGCCTGGTGCGCGGCTTCGCCCTCACCCTGGCGCTGGGCGTGCTGGTCAGCTTGTTCACGGCCGTGCTCGTCACGCGCACCATTCTGCACACCTTCCTGGATCGGGTTGACTTCTCGGCCCGGCACTCTTGGTTTGGCATCTGAGGCCACACGGAGCAACCATGTTTACCATCGTTCAACGCCGTTACTGGTATTTCGGGCTGTCGCTGCTGGTCATCATCCCCGGCCTGATCGCGCTGCTGCTGTGGGGCCTGCCGCTCTCCATCGACTTCACCAGCGGCACCCTGCTGGAAGTCCAGTTCGCCGAGCACACCGCCGCCCTGGATATCTCCCAGGTGCGCGCGGTCTACAATACGCACGGCTTCCCCGACACCACCATCCAAACTTCCGGCGCCGATACCATCGTGGCGCGCAGCAAGTCTCTCAGCTCCGATGAGCAGGCTGCCATTTTGGCGGATCTGGCTGTCGTATATGGCCCCGCCAAGGTGCTGTCAGCCGACACCGTCAGCCCGACCATTGGCGCCGAGGTGGCGCAGCACGCCGCCGAGGCCGTCGGCCTGGCGGCCATCGGCATCCTGGTCTACATCACCATCGCCTTTCGCAAGGCCGACCACCCGGTGCGATATGGCATAGCCGCCATCATCGCCATGCTGCACGACGTACTGGTGGTGTTGGGCACCGCCGCCATCCTGGGCCATTTCCTGGGCTGGCAGGTCGACGCGCTGTTCCTGACGGCGCTGCTGACCGTGGTGGCCTTCTCGGTGCACGACACCATCGTGGTCTTCGACCGCATCCGTGAAAACCTGGTGGTGCACCGCCGCCTGGATTACGAAACCGTCGTCAACCACAGTATTGTCCAGACGCTCGACCGCTCGATCAACACCCAGTTGACCGTTATGCTCACCTTGTTGGCCCTGGCCCTGTTTGGCGGCCTCACTGTGCGCCATTTCGTGGTCACCCTGCTCATCGGCGTCTTCTCCGGCACCTATTCGTCCATCTTCAACGCGGCCCCCATCCTGGTGGTTTGGGAGAGCCGCGATTGGCAAAACCTGTTCCGGCGCAACAAACCCGCCACGGCCTGATTGCCAGATTTTCAAATGCAAAAAGGCGCCCGGCTCACATGAGCCGGGCGCCTTTTTTGTTGGAGTGTCGAAAGCGGCGCTTAGCGGGAGATGAGGGGCAGGTTGATCTGGGCGACAACGGGCACCGTAACGCCCTGAAGCTGAAACGCTAGATCTTTGCCTGTTGAGGTTGAGGGCCGGCCGCAGACCGTGACGCGAAGTTGCCAGGTTTTGCAGTCACTGACCCAGCTGCCTTGCCAGGCCGACTCCGCCTGGTTCGGTCCCGGGCTTTCTAGGCTTTCAATCCAGAGCCACTGGCGGCAGCTGTTATCTGGACACGAAATAACGTGAGGTTGCATGGAGAACCAATAGTGGCCTGGACCGAGAACTAATTGTGGATTAAGGTTGAAATTGTAGGTACCAATGCTGGTTATGCTATAACCGCTACTCGCAATAATCTGACTGTAAATCAGTTTGCTGGGTAATCCTGCCCCGGAGTCAGTGTAAAACTGGACCAGAATCCTATCAATGCCTGGACCCGTTGTGCCGACATTATTTCCAACAACGGAAGCATGGTTGATATGCCAAAATACGTTGCTTGGGACCACGAAGTCATCCGCAGCCTGGCTGCTTACACTAGGTAAGAGGGACGCATCGATGGTATATGCCGCCACAGTAGATGCCTGGTTTACAAGGTCATCTGACGGATTCGACGACGCCGCTGATTGTGATAGTGCT
Source organism: Anaerolineales bacterium (assembly GCA_043734225.1). GTDB lineage: Bacteria > Chloroflexota > Anaerolineae > Anaerolineales > UBA6663 > JAYTFQ01. Next base: position 3,436 of record JAYTFQ010000196.1, read on the forward strand.
AAAGTCGGCTTCACCAAAACCAGGCATATCAGAAGCATGGTTACGCTGGGCCACCGGCCAATCTTTCGAGCGATCATCGGTACCTCCCAAATATCTTTGAATCAATATTCTAACCATATTTATACCATGATGCCGCGGAGAGCGAAAGTGGCAGCGCACCAGGTGTATTTCAGTTTGGGAGCGAATTATCGCCGGCCGGACGGCCTCACCCCCCCGGCCCTTCTCTCCCGGCCGCGAGAACCAAGGGCGCGGACGAGAGAGGGGGGAGCGGAATGGTGGCTTGCCCGATTACCCCTCAACTGAAATGCTCCCAACACGTCATGGGCCGGCCCCGTCAGTGGCTGGCCAGCCACACCGCCGCGAAGTCTTTGCCGTAGAGGTAGATCGCAAGCGCGCCGGCCACCAAGAACGGCCCGTACGGCACGGCGCGATAGGGCACGTAGCGCCGGCGCGCCACCTGCACCACAATGTAGCCAAAGCTGAACAGCCCGCCCAGCAGAACGGCCAGCATCAGCGCCAAAATAACGCCCGGCCACCCAACCGCAAAACCGACGATGGCGGCCAGGTTCACATCCCCGCCGCCAAAGGCCACCTCGTCCAGCGGCTGGCCGCGCAGCCGCTGCAGCAGCCGCGCAAACAACTCGGCCAGCAGAAAGATGCCCAGGGTGATGCCGTACCCGGCCAAACCGCCCAGCAGGGTTTTCACTAACCCGTGCCCGGGCGTCACGCTTTCCAGCAGCGCGATGACAATCGCAGCCGGCCAGACCACCGGCCAGAGGATCAGGCGATGCTCCACGTCGATGGCGACAACCAGGATAAACACCAACACCACCGCGGCCGCGGCCACAAAGCGGATGGCCACCGGCCCGGCGCCATCGGCCGGCCGCCCCGCCCACAGCCACAGGTAGGGCAGGCTGGCGGCGCAGGCCAGCTCCAGCAGCGCTGGGCGCAGCGGCCGGCGCGCCGCGCAGTGTCGGCAGCGGCCGGCGCGCAGCAGCCAATGCGCCAGCGCCAGCCAATAAACGGGTGCGAACACCTGGCCGCACTGCCGGCAGCGCGGCCTGCGCGGCGGATAGCGCCGGTCTTCGGCGTCCGGCGGCAGATTGTCGGCCAGGCTATTGAGCACGACCCCAAAAACCAACCCCAAAATCAGCAAAAATAGAAGCATGGGCGCGATTATACTAGGGGTGCTAGAATGCGCTGCATGACGCCGGCCCCCACCCGCCATCTGCCCCATCCCGACCGGTTGAGCGTGCTCACCGCCGTGATCGTCCTGGCTTACGCGCTCACCCGCGTGCTGGCCCTGCCCTCCCGCGCCATCCACACCACCCTGTTTGGCTCGGAGCTGGGCTTTGACCTGAATGGCCAGGTGCTCATGCTGGTGCTGGTGGCCGCCCTGATCAGCGCCGGCTCCGACACCCTGGTGCGCTCGCATCCCCGTTTGGCCGGGCAGCCGGGCCGCAGCACCGCCATCCATTGGATCCTGCCTGGGGCCAGCGCCCTGGTGCTGGGCGCCGTGCTCAACCGCCTGCCGGATGGCCTGCTGTGGTGGCTGGGCCTGGCGGCCAGCGCCGTGGTGCTGCTGCTGGTCCTGATTGCGGAATACGTCACGGTCGATCGGGATGATCCGAGCTGGGATTTGGCCGCGCTGGGCCTGACCGCCCTGGCCTATGGCCTGGCGCTGGTCCTGTTCGCCCTGCTGCGCAGCGCCAGCGCCCGCGCCGTCATTTCGGCCACCATTGCCGGGCTGGTGGCCGGCGGGCTGACCCTGCGCCTGTTAGCGCTCAAGGCCGTGCCCATCGGCCGGGCCGTGCTGTATGCCTTTGTGGTGGGCGTCATCTCGGCCGAGGCCATTTGGGCGCTGGGCTATTGGCGCATCACAGCCAGCAGCGCCGGGCTGCTGGCCATGATCCCGTTCTATCTGGCCGTTGGGCTGGCGCAACAGCACCTGGCGGGCCAGCTCAACCGGCGCATATGGATCGAATATGCGATTATCGGCGCGCTGGGCCTGACGATTGCGCTGATCTATGCTTTTGTGTAAGGTTTGACAGGCCGGGCCTTCCGACCCTATACTCGGCGTCTATCGTAAACCGAACCGGCTGGTCCTCGAGAGAGTAAACAATACATCGGTTGGCATCGGGAGGAAAGGAGGCGTTCGAACTCAACCCGCTCCACAACGTTTTCCGCTGTTAAGTCATGCGTGACGACCTATCTCTGGAGGAGAAGTCCAATGAAACGCAGTTCTAGCCTAATGCGGCTGTTTGGCATGGCCGCCGTTGTTGGCATCCTGGTGGGGGCCTGCGCCCCGGCCGCGACGCCAACCGCAGCGCCCGCAAACACCCAAGCGCCCGCCCCAACGGCCGCGCCCGCCGCCACCAACACCTCAGCGCCCGCCCCAACCGCTGCGCCCGCCGCCACTGAAGTACCGACCACGGCGCCGACCGCCGCTCCCGCCGCGACCAACACCGCGGCCGCACCCGCCTTCACCGGCCTGAAATTCGCGGCGCCGGACTGCACCTACGGCGGCGAGATGAAGTCGATTGAAGCCGTCGACCAGTACACCGTGAAGTTCACCCTGTGCGTCCCCGACCCGGCCTTCCTGTCAAAGGTGGCCTTTACAACCCTGGGGATTGGGAGCAAGGCCTTCCTGGACGCCAACGGCGGCGACTCGCTCAAAATGACAGCGGCTCCCGTTGGGACCGGTCCTTATATGGTGAAGGAATATGTGAAGGGCGATCATCTGACCCTGGTGGCCAACCCCAACTATTGGGGCCCGGCGCCGACAGTCAAGACCCTGATCTTCCGCTGGTCAACCGAAGCCGCTCAGCGCCTGCTGGAGCTGCAATCGGGCACGGTGGACGGAATCACATCTCCCGCCCCGGATGACCTGGCCAAGGTTTCGGCCGATAGCACCCTGAAGTTGTACCCGTACTCGAACCCGAACATCTTCTACATTGGCATGAACAATACCATCAAGCCGTTTGACAATGAGAAGGTGCGTCAGGCGGTGGCGATGGCCATCGATAAGCAGCATCTGGTCGACAACTTCTACCCGCCGGGTTCGCAAATCGCCGAGCAATTCAATCCCTCGACGATTGTGCCAGGCTTCAGCACCACCGGCGATGGCGCGACCTGGTATAAGTACGATCCAGCCGCCGCCAAGAAGCTGCTGGCGGATGCCGGCTTCCCCAACGGCTTCGATGTGACCTTGTCGTTCCGCCCCGCGGTGCGCGTGTATGTGCCGCAGGTGGCCCAAGTGGCGCAGGACATCCAGGCGCAACTGGCCCAGATCGGGATCAAGGCCACGCTCAAGCAAGAGGTCTCCGGGCCATTCCTGCAAGCGGTGTCAGCGGGCAAGGAGCAAATGTTCTTGCTTGGCTGGGGCATGGACTATCCGGATGCGACCGACTTTTTCGACACTCACTTTGCCGGTGGGCTGAAAAACTTCGGCACACAGTGGCCGGACATCATTAAAGAGATTCAGGCCGGTGCGCAGACGGCTGATCCAGCCGTGCGACAGCAACACTACGACATGGTCAATGCCCTGCTCAAACAGCACGTGCCAATGATACCGGTAGCGCACGGGGCGGCGGCCGAGGCCTTCAAGGCCAGCGTTGGCGGTGTGGTCATCGGTCCAGTCAACGAGAATTTCCAGCAGATGACGACCGCCTCCGGGCAACTGGTCTTTGATCAGAACGCTGAGCCAATTAGCTTGTGGTGCGGCGATGAGTCGGACGGCGAGACCATCCGCGCCTGCAACCAACTCTACGATCCGCTGCTCAACTACAAGTTCGGCGGCACCGACTTGATTCCGGGGCTGGCTGAAAAGTGGGACGCAAGCCCCGACGCCATGTCGTTCACCTTCCATCTGCGCCAGGGCGTGAAGTTTAGCAATGGGGCCGCCTTCGACGCCAACGACGTGGTCGCCACCTACGACGCCCAGTGGGACACCAAGAGCCCGAACCACAAGGGCAACCAGGGCACGTTTGACTACTGGACTGGATTGTTTACCCAGTTCTTGAACCCGCCCCCTAAGTCTAACTAGCTCGAGTTTGTAATAGGCGACGGGGTGCTGTTGGCCCAAGCAGCACCCCGTCGTCGCTCGACCATCCCAGCCCACTGCCGAGAAACTCGTGACGCAATTTCTGCTTCGCCGGCTCGTTTTGGTTCTGCCCGTGCTGGTCGGCATCCTATTTGTTTCCTTCGCGCTGGCCCGACTCATTCCCGGTGATCCCTGCTACGTGGCGCTGGGCGAACACGCCACCAAGGAAGTCTGCGATGCCTTTCGCCTGCGTTTCGGGTTGAATGATCCCATCCTGGTTCAATTCGTGCGCTACGCGACCCAGGTGCTGCAGGGCAACTTCGGCGCCTCGATCCGCAGCCAGCGCCCCGTGCTCGATATCGTCTTGGAGCGGTTGCCGATGACGATCGAGGTAACCATCGGGGCCATGCTCTTTTCAACGATTGTTGGCATCACGTTGGGCATTGTCTCCGCTGTCCGGCAGAACTCAGCCATAGACGTCGTCACCATGATCGGGGCCAATATCGGTGTGTCGATGCCAGTGTTTTGGCTCGGCCTGCTGCTGGCATATGTCTTTGCGCTAACTTTCAAGGGCACCCCGTTGTGGATTCCTCCGTCTGGGCGGCTCACCTCGGGTCTGATCCTGCCGCCCCTGACCGACACATTTCACCTGACCAACCTGAGCGGCCCAGCCTATGCCTTGGTGACGTTGGCTTCTAACACTGTGACCTTTAATGCTCTCATTACTGGTCATTTTGAAATTTTCCGCGATGCCATCTGGCACCTAATTCTGCCCTGCGCGGCGGTCGGCACGATTCCGCTCTCGATCACCGCTCGCATGACGCGCTCCAGCATGCTGGAAGTGCTGGGCCAGGACTACGTGCGCACGGCGCGTGCCAAAGGGCTGCGCGAGCGCGTGGTGGTGCTGAAGCACGCCCTGCAGAATGCTTTGTTGCCGATCGTTACCATTGTCGGGCTGTCGTTCGGCGGCCTGCTGAGCGGCGCGGTTCTGACCGAGACCGTCTTCGCCCTGCCGGGCGTGGGCACACAATTGGTCACTGCCATCTTGGCCTACGATTACCCAGTCGTCCAGGCCTTCACCGTCATCATCGCCCTGATCTACGTGGCCGTAAATCTTATTGTAGATATTTCGTACGCTTATCTCGACCCCCGCATCCGGCTTCAGTAACCGTCCCATTATGACTGCCGTTCCGTCCATCAAAGATCTGCAATTAGAGCCAGCTTCAAGGCTCAAGACGCGCACACCACTGCAAGACGTCCTGCGCCGCCTGCGGCGGCATCGTTCGGCCCAGGTGGGCTTCATCGTGCTGGCGTTGCTGGTGCTGGTGGCCGTTTTTGCCCCGGTCCTGGCGCCATATGACCCCACACTGCCCCTGCGCGACGTCAAGCGGCGCTCACCCCCGTGTATTCACCTGCTGGGCTGCCCAGCCGCGCAACCGCAGCATATTTTTGGAGTGGATGGCAACAGCCGAGACCTGCTGTCGCGCATTATTTTCGGATCGCGTTTGTCGCTGTCAATCGGCTTCGCGACGGTTACCTTTGCTATCCTCATTGGGACCGCGCTGGGAGCCGTGGCTGGCTTTGTCGGGGGCTGGACCGACAACATCATCATGCGGCTGATGGACGTACTGCTCGCTTTTCCCAGCCTGCTGCTTTCAATTGCGGTCGTGTCGGTCCTGGGTCCCGGGCTAATCAACGCCCTCCTGGCCATCAGTTTTGTGTCCATCCCAGTCTATGCCCGTATCGTGCGCGCCAGCGTGCTGCAGGTGAAGGAACAAGACTATGTGTCGGCCTCGCGCGCTTTGGGGGCCTCGCCGTTAGCAACTTTGCTCAATCACGTCCTGCCCAACGCCATGACCCCGCTGATCGTGCAGGGGACCCTGGGGATCGCCGGCGCAATCCTGGACGCAGCAGCGTTGTCATTCCTCGGCCTGGGCGCCCAGCCGCCCACCCCAGAGTGGGGCCTGATGCTGGGAGATGAACGCAATAGCATCTTCAATGCCCCGTATCTGGTGCTGTTCCCGGGCATCGCCATCATGATCACCGTGCTGGCCTTCAACTTGCTGGGCGATGGCATGCGCGACGCGCTGGACCCGCGCCTGAGCCAGATGGGGATCAAGATCAAGTAGACCGCCCAAACAAAAAGGAGCGGCGGCCGAATGCGGCCGCCGCTCCTTTTTGTTGCAGTCAAATCACATCAGCGCCCGCCGGCCGGCTTGTCGCCCGCCGCGGCCGCGGCCTGCTTCAGCCGCCGGGCGCGCCAGCCAATGACGCGCTCCTCGCCCTTCAGCAGCCGCCGAATGTTGGGGCGCAAGGCCCACACCAGCAGGATCAGCGCGCCTACACCGTACAGAATGAATTCTGGCGGCGCCTGCAGCGCATAGTAGCGGTAAGCAAACACCGCTGTGATGATCAGGGCGGCCGCAATAGTGGCCAGCGAGGCATAGCCAATGCCGAACAGCACGACCATGCACAGCGGCACGGCGATGACAAAGCTCCACGGCCAGATGGCCAGCGCCGCGCCCACGGTCGGCGCGCCGCCGGCCCCGCCCTTGAAGCGCAAAAAAACCGAGTAGTTGTGCCCCAGAATGGCGGCCAACCCGGCCAGCGCCATGCCGAGGTATTGCGTGTTCGTATTGGCC
>JAYTFQ010000197.1:0-12204 GCA_043734225.1 Anaerolineales bacterium
TACGATCATTGGTGGGCCGCCGATTAGGCTGTATCTCCCGCTGGTGCAGCGCTGAGTTGGGCGCGGTAAATAAAACATGTACTGGGGGCCATCGATTTTATCGATGGCCCCCAGTGCATGGTACTTTGCAGCGCTCATAGAGCCTATTGATAGAGTACGGGTTGCATAGTTCGAGTCCTGCATGATCGGTGAAACCTTCGGAACTTTCGATGGCTTCGTCATTCGCACGGTGTTTCTCCAGGCAACCAGAGTGGGCCACTGGCAAGCGCCCCAAGGGGCATGATTTATGTCTTATGAACATGCTTGTGGGATATGCTCGCGGGAAACGAGCTGACCGTCGGCTAGCAAGCTGGCCTACCATTTGTTACGACCTGTAGTTTCCGCCGGCGGCTGGTCGCGAGCGCATTCGGACCCGGCCCCATTGGCGTCATTCGCCAGCGACACTCCGCCAAAGTGCGAGCTTTCCCCAAGCCGTTGTTCTCATCGTCGCCGCGAAAACATTGGATCCCGATGATTACGACCAAACCTAAACCTGCTGGCTTACAAATCGCCTCAGTCTTACTGTCCGCCGGTCTGCTGGCGGTGATGGCCGTCGGCCCCGCACTGGCGCTCGCCAAGTCCGCTTTGCTGGCTGCCTCGGCTGCCACTCAGGTAAACCTGATTGGGCCGGCCGGCAGCGGTCAGCGCGGCCAACGTGGGCGCGGTGTATCTGTACAACGGCCGCACGCATGCGCACATTGGCAGGCTCACCGGCAGCGCGGCCAATGACAAAGTGGGTGACCGGTTTGGCATCGGGGGTGTGACGGCGCTGACCAGTGGCAATTATGTGGTTGTCACCGAGTACGGCGTTGGCAGCGACCCTCTGAGCAATTCGGCCATGGCAACCGGGGCCAATGGCACGGTGGGGATCACCGGCGAAGTGACTGTTACCAACAGCCTAGTGAGCCCCGAGCCTGGCACCCAGTCGGCGGGCTTCGCCAGCATTACAGCGCTGACCAACGGCAACTATGTGGTGGATAGCGGCTATTGGTTAAACGGCTCGGTCACCCAGGCCGGGGCCGTCACCTGGGGCAACGGCACCACAGGCATCACCGGCGTGGTAAGTGTCACCAACAGTCTGGTCGGCACTCAGATGGACGACGAGGTCGGCCTCGCTGGCGTCACGGCGTTGACGAACGGCGGTTATGTCGTTGCCAGCTCCCACTGGGCCAACGGTTGGTCGGCTGCTGCCGGGGCCCTCACCTGGGCACACAGCCCCACAGCGACCACCGGCGTCGTCACCGCCAAGAATAGCCTGGTCGGCGGCCTGGCTGGCGATCAGGTGGGCTCTGCCGGCGCCAGGGCGCTCGCCAACGGCAATTTTGCGGCGCGTAGTCCTGCCTGGCACAACGGCGTTTTGGGCGGCGCCGGGGCGGTGACGCTGGGTGATGACCTGGCCGGGCTGGCTGGCCCGATTACCAGCACCAACAGCGTGCTGGGCGGCGTCGCCAGCGGCGGCGCGTTGCTCACGTATGACTACGATTACAGCAACGACCAATTGGTCGTGGGCCGGCCGGCAGAAAACAGGGTCACGCTCTTCCCGGCGCCTGGGATCGGTATGTTTGGCAATGGCCTACGCATCCCTCCGGGCGCGACCGAAGCCTTGACCACGGATGGCACCGACTTTGGCGCTGTGCCGCTGGGCTCGGCCATTACCCACACCTTCACCATTTCCAACAGCAGTCTGGGCACGCTCGCTCTCACTGGCGCGCCGTTGGTAACAGTCACAGGTCCGGCTGTGGCGGATTTCGGTGTGGTCGTGTCATCGACCACGCCCATCGCTGGAAACACGAGCACCGTATTCCAGGTGCGTTTCAGTCCAACGGTCACCGCGGCGCGGGGCGTAACGGTTACTATTCATAGCAACGATGGTGATGCCAGCCCCTATATTCTCCATCTGTAGGGCAGTGGCTTAGGGAGCGACCTATTCCTGCCGCTGCTATTGCGCTAGGCCGCAAGGTGGGCACTCGGTCTGCTTTAGTTCGTTGGATTGCTTTCGCGCTGAGGGTTGGCGATTCTGGGGCATCTAAGCCGAAACCGCTGACCTTACCGGTCGTCACTAAACGACCGGTAAGGTCAGCGGTTTGTGGTAGTGGGCAATACAGGGCTCGAACCTGTGACCTCACGGATGTGAACCGTGCGCTCTGACCAACTGAGCTAATTGCCCGCTCGCGCCGCGATTATAGCATGCCGCCCGTTTGCCAGCAAGAGAAATTTGAGAAACGATCGGCGTATTTTGCGTTAGCCCGTCATCTGTGATAGCATTCACGACACCATATTTTGGAGGTTCGTGCATTGAGTAAGCGCTTAACAGGCATCGTGCGCTGCTTCGACGGCTCGCGTGGCTACGGTTATATTACGGCGGAAGGACAGGACGTCTTCGTTCATTATTCGGTCATTGCCGGCAACGGGTTGAAGAACCTGCTGGAAGGCGACAAGGTCGAATGTGTGGTCGAGGAGTCTTACCGTGGCCCGCAGGCGGTTGAAGTCGTACGATTGAACTGACCGGTTATCGTCATTTTACGTTCTCAGTCTTCCGATTGCCAGCGCCCCGTCCGGTCTCGGTCCGACGGGGCTTTTGTGTGTTAAGTCTTTTGGCCAAGCGGCGGCCTCGCGGCCTGGAAAGGTATTGCAGCCATGGCAGGTAAACTCCGCATCATTCCTCTGGGCGGTCTGGGGGAAATTGGGAAGAACATGATGCTGTTCGAATATGGCGATCATTCACTGCTGCTCGACGCCGGCCTGATGTTCCCCGAAAACGACATGCTGGGGATCGACTACATCATCCCCGACTTCCGCTATGTCATCGAGCGCAAAGAGATGCTGCGCGGCATTATTATTACCCACGGCCACGAGGATCACACCGGCGCCATCAAGCATGTCATGGCCAGCCTGGACGCGCCCGTCTATGCCACCCCGCTGACGCGCGGCCTGCTGGAAGTGAAGTTGCGCGACGCCCGTCTGCTCGACAAGGTGCAGCTGAACACCATCAATGCCGGCGATACGGTGGACATTGGGCCGTTCCGCACCGAGTTTTTCCACGTTTGCCATTCCATCCCGGATGGGGTCGGAGTGGGCATCACCACGCCCGCTGGGCTGGTGGTCCACTCGGGCGATTTTAAGTTTGACCACACGCCGGTGGATGGCTGGCCGACGGATTACGCTAAACTGGCCGAGTTCTCCGGCCGTGGTGTGATGGCCCTGTTATCGGATTCGACCAACGCCGACAAGTCGGGCTGGACGCCTTCGGAAGCCGTTATCGACCCGGCTTTTGACGACGTGTTCCGCGAGGCGCCCGGCCGCATCCTGGTAGCCACCTTCGCTTCCCTCATCTCTCGCATCCAGCAGGTGCTGAACGCTGCTTACCGGCATGGCCGCAAGATGGCGCTGGTTGGCACGTCCATGGTCGAAAACGCCAAGATGGCCCAGAAGCTGGGCTATCTCAATGTGCCTGACGGCATGATCATCCCGATTGACGAAGCGCTGCGCGCCACGCCCTCGAAGGTGGTGATCATGACCACTGGCACCCAGGGTGAACCGTCCTCGATTTTGGGGCGGCTGTCGGAGGCTCGCAACCGCCAATTTGACCTGATTGCCAACGACACCATCGTGCTTTCGTCGCACCCCATCCCTGGCAACGAAGAGATGGTGCACCGCACCATCAACCGGCTGCTGCAGCGCGGGGCGCGCGTGATTTATGACCCGATTGCCCCGGTGCACGTCAGTGGCCACGCCAGCGTGGAAGAAATGAAGCTGCTCATCCATCTGGTCAAGCCGCGCAATTTCATACCGGTGCACGGCGAGCTGCGCCACCTGACGCAGCACGCCGCCATTGCCCGCGAGGTTGGCATCCCGGCCGAGAACGTGGTGGTGGTCGAGAACGGCACTGTGCTGGAATTTGAAAACGGCCAAATGAAGGTCGGCGAGCGCATTCCGGGCGGCTACGTTTACGTGGATGGCAGTGGGGTGGGGGATATCGGCCCCAGCGTCATGCGTGAGCGCGAGGCGCTGGCCGAGGATGGCTTCGTGGTCGTCAATTTGCGTGTCAACAAGGCAGGCCAACTCGTCGGCAAGCCCGAGATTATCTCGCGCGGCTTCGTTTTTGTGCGTGACGCGGACGAAATGTTCAACGCCGCCCAATTACAGATCGCCGCCGCCGCGACCCGCGCCAACTCCAATGGCTCAGCCGGCTCGCCGCAAGTGCTGCGCGAGAAGGTGCAGCAGGCCCTGGCGGATTTCTTCTATGCTGAACTGAAGCGCCGCCCGATGGTGTTCGCCCTGGTCAACGAAGTCTAGACCGCCATCTGCGGCAGCCAGAGCGCAACACATGCCCACGGCGCGACTCGCCTGTCGTCGCTGGGGCCTATCCCAGTCATGCGTGTGTTGCCCGTCCCCACGCCGCCTCCAATCAACCGGGTCTGAGTTTTATGTCAGCTTGGTTGCGTCCTTTGGCTCCCCGAGTATAATGCGCCCAGGTTATGAAGTTGGGTAATGGTTTGAATTCCTTCAGACGCTTATCGGGTTGGTGTTTGGTTTGGGTAGTGGCATTTGGTCTCGTCCTGGCCGCGTGTGGGCAAAAGCCTGGCCCCACCTCCACCGTGCCGGTTACGGGGGCAGTCACGGCTGTGGCCGTGACGACAGAATCCGTAACGGCTCAGGGGGCAACCGCGGCGCCCACCCGGCCGCCAGCCACGGACGTCCCGACAGCAACCCCGGTGCCGTTGGCCGTTACGGTGAATGGTCAGGACATTACGCTGGACGCTTATATTCGTGAATTGGCGCGCTGCCACGCGGGCGATGCCGAAGCCGGCGTCGACCCACAAGCCTGCCCCGCAGTTGTGATGGCGCAATTGATCAAGCAGACCGTGGTTGAGCAGTCCGCTGCCGCGGCCGGGATCACCGTTGGCCCAGCCGACGTGGACGCCGCGTTGAACAAAATCACCGCCAACCTTGGAGGCCCGGGTGCGCTGGACACCTGGCTGACGGCCAACAAATATGCGGCCAGCGAGTTTCGCGACGCCCTTCAGGCGGATTTGCTGCGGGCGCGCATGCTCGACCAGGTGGCGGCGGCCGTGGGGCCGAACGCCGAGCAGGTGCATGCGCGTGAGATATTAGTGACTTCGCAGACAAGCGCCGAGGCGGCGCTGGCCCAGTTCCAGGCTGGCGCGGATTTTGCAACACTGGCCATACAGTACTCCCGCGATCTGAGTAGCCGGGCCGGCGGGGGGGATCTAGGATGGTTTCCGCGCGGGATACTGACCGTTCCGGAAGTGGAGCAGGCCGCTTTTGCCTTGCAGCCCGGCCAAACGAGCGCCATTATTCATAGTGTCTTGGGTTATCACATTGTTCAGGTGCTGGAACGCGATCCGCAACACCCACTCAGCCCGGCTGCTAGGCAGGCCCTGCGCGCCGCGGCTTTTTCTACCTGGCTGGATGCTCAAGTGGCCAAGGCCACTGTTGTCAAACACATAAACTCATGAGCAATTTGCCGCCGGCTTCGGACAATGCCCCCCTAGACGAGACACAGGTGGCCGCAGGCAAGCCCAAAAAGGGCAAGCCGCCCAAGGCGCCTAAAGCGCCCAAGGCGGCCAAAGTGCCCAATCAGACCCGAACGCCCGGACGCGCCAGCGGCTGTCTCGGTGCGCTGTTCAATTTGCTGACTTTATTATTTCTGGTATTCACCTGTCTGAGCGCTGGGGCGGTAGCGGCGCTGTTTCAAGAGCCTAGCCCGCTGCGCTTTATTGCCGGCGGGAGCATCTACCTGCCTGCAACCGACGTTCCTGCTGCCGTGGCACTTCTGACGCCGACTGCTCCGCCGGGCACATCGAGCGCCGGTTTCCCTACCTTGCCACCGGTCTGGACCGCCACCAACACGCCCACGATCACGCCCACCCCCATGCCCGGGACAGCGTCGCCTGAGCCGTCTGACACCCTGGCCGTGCCCACCTATACCGCCACCTGGACGGCGACTCCAACAGCCACCGCCACCAGGCCCTCGCCCACACCGACCAAAACTGGGCCAACACCCAAACCAACTTTCACGCCCTCCAAGTTCCGCTATACCCTGCAACCCGGCAGTCCGACCTATCTTGCGAATTTCCTCAATACCTCCGGCTGCAATTGGTTTGGCATCGTGGGGCGGGCGTTTGGGCTCGATAGCAACCCGGTGATCAATTTGACGGTGCACTTGGAGGGTGGCGGCGTCAACGCGGACGTGCTCACCGGCACTGGCCCCCAGGCGCTAGGCCCCGGCGGTTATCAGATCGTGCTGGCGGATCATCCGATTGACACAACCGACACCTACCATGTCCAACTGCGCAACAATACCGGCACGCCGCTATCGAATGTGTATTCCATTCGCACCTTTGGTGACTGCCCGCGCAACATGGTCTTGGTCAATTTCACCCAGAACCACTAAGCTCGGCAATCCCATATAATGCCGGCATGGGAACCTTGTTTCTGGTGGCAACCCCCATCGGCAACCTGGACGACATCAGCGTCCGCGCGCTGCGCACCCTGCGCGAAGCCCGGCTGATCGCGGCGGAGGACACGCGCCGCACCCAACATCTGCTGACGCACTTCGGCATCACCAGTCCGCTGACCAGTTACTTTGAACACAACAAATTAGCCAAGCTCGATACCATACTGGGCGCGCTGGAGTCTGGGAGCGTGGCGCTGGTGAGCGACGCCGGCACGCCCAATCTTTCTGATCCGGGCTATGAGCTGGTGCGGGCCGCCCTGAGCGCCGGCCATGCCGTCACGCCTATCCCCGGCCCTTCGGCGCTGCTGGCCGCGCTGGTGGCCTCTGGCTTGCCCAGCGATGCCTTTGTCTACTTAGGATTTCTGCCGCGCAAGGCCGGCGAGCGCCGGCGGTTGCTGGAAGAAGTCGTGCATGAGCCGCGCACGCTGGTGGCGTTTGAGGCCCCGCACCGCCTGCTGGAGGCGCTGGCCGATGTGGAAACTGTGTTGGGCGACCGGCGGGTGGCCGTGGCGCGCGAACTGACCAAGCTGCATGAAGAAATCGTGCGCGCGCCCGCCAGCCAGGCGCGCCGTCATTTTGAGCAAAAGGAGATTCTGGGCGAGATCACGCTGGTGATTGGCGGCGCGGCCACGGTTCTGCCCGCGGCTGCTTGGGAGGCCGCCCGGGTGCGCCTTGAGATGGAAAAAAGACTGGGCGCCGGCGCCCGTATGAAGGAGGCCGCGCGCCAGGTGGCGGCCCTGGCCAATTGGCCGCAGCGCGACGTGTACCGTCTGGCAACCGAAGACGCCGGTCCGCAGGACCATGGCGCGGAGGCTGGCTCGTGAATCTGGACGATCTGGATGGCTTGCGCGCTATAGACGCCGAAAACTTCCTTAACGAAATTAATGGCCTGCCCGATCAAGTGGCCCAGAGTTGGGTTCTGGCCAGGTCCTTGTCGCTGCCGGACGCCTGGAGCGATGTTCAGCAAGTGATCATGGCCGGCATGGGCGGCTCGGCGACTGTGGGGGCGCTGGCGCGAGCGTATGCGGCGGGCGCCAGCCGGGTGCCGATCATTGGGTTGTCCACGGAACACCTGCCGGCCTGGGTTGGCTCGTCGACCCTGGTCATTGCCAACTCATACTCCGGGGATTCCGAGGAAACCCTGGCGGCCACTCAGGCCGCCCTGGCGCGCGGCGCGCGACTGGTGGCCATCACTCGCGGTGGCCGGCTGGCGGCCCTGTCCGAGCAGGCGCGGCAGCCCGTGTTACGCTTTGAGCATCATGGCCACTCGGGTGCGGCGGTGGGCGGCGCCTTCATGCTATCACTTGGCGTCTTGACCAAATTGGGTCTGATCCCTGATCCGTCGGCAGAGGTGGACGCAGCGGTGGCAGCCCTGCGCATTCAGCAGCGTCACTTCTGGGCAGAGACGCCGGTGACGGCCAACCCAGCCAAGCGAATGGCCGGGCAGTTTATGGATCGCATCCCGCTGATTTGCGGTACGGGCCTGCTGGCGCCCGTGGCGCGACACTGGAAAAACCAGATTAATACCGTGGCCAAGGCTGTGGCGCTGTGCGACGAGCTGCCGGAAATGGGGTACAACTCAGTGGTTGGCACCCTTTATCCGGAACGACTGGTGGGAAAGATCCTGGCCTTATTCCTGCAGTCAAGTTTTGATCTGCCGCGTCAGGTCCGCCGCGCCAAGATTACCCGCGAAATCTTCATGACGACCGGTTTCAACACGGACGGCATCGATGCCGCCGGCCCTTCTGGCCTGGCGCACCTGCTCACCAGCCTGCAATATGGCGACTACGTGGCGTTCTATCTGGCCATTTGCTACGGCGTCGACCCTAGCCCCGTTCCCCAAATTGACTATTTGCGAGATCAACTCGGCCCGCCTAGCGCGGCTGTTTGAAGATCAGCAGCACGGCCCCCGGGTAGGCCGGCCGCCCGGGATCTGTGCAGGGCTCCGCGCTCAGGTTGTCGATTGACAGGCCTGGGCTTTCGGCCAGATGAACCGAGTAAGTCACCCCGCTCGTCATGGTGAAATCCCCGTAGCCGGCGCCCAAGTCGGGTTTCAACCCAGTGAAAAAATGATCGAAACCGGAGTCCCAGATCACGTCCACCTCCACACCGGGTATTTGCTCGCCGTTGGCGTTCTCAGTGACCACCTGGATGAGAGGCTGGCCGAGCCGCGGGTCGCAGACCTGCTGCTGGCCGATGAATACAAAGGCCGACAACGGTGCGGGAGAGGGGGTGCGGGTCGGCAGCAGATTCGGCGTGATGGAAGGCACCACCGTGTCAGTCGGACGCGGCGTTTCGCTCGGCGTCGAACTGGGGCTGGGCGTCGCGCTGATGTCGGCTGCCGGCGTGCCGGCTGAGGCGGCGGAGGCTGTGGCTGCCGGCGTGCCCTGCAAGGCCGAGGCCAGCGCTGCCAGGGCATGGGCGCTGGCCGGGTCACGGCCGGCCTGGGCCTGAATCAGCGCCGTGACCGCCTGAGCCGGGTCA
Source organism: Anaerolineales bacterium (assembly GCA_043734225.1). GTDB lineage: Bacteria > Chloroflexota > Anaerolineae > Anaerolineales > UBA6663 > JAYTFQ01. Next base: position 9,005 of record JAYTFQ010000197.1, read on the forward strand.
GACAGTCCAAGCAAAGCCAGCCGCGTGCGCGCTCGTCCCAGGTCGCCGTCCACCGCGTATGCGCGCGCCGCCAATTGGGCATAGGCCAAGCGGTAATCGGCCCGCAGCGAGTTCGGCGCCGTATCGACGTATTGGACCGGACTGATGACCCACGTGTACAGCAGGGCCAGGCCCAGCCCCACGGCCAGGCCAGCCAGGATTTGGAGCAGACGTTTCATACCATGCCGATCAGCACTGGCCTATTTGCTTCCCGGCGGCCCTTCGTTGAGCATCAGCCAATACAGACCTAGCTGACGGGTGGCATTCAGGAATTCGGCAAAGTCAACGGGCTTGCGCACATAGGAGTTGGCCCCTAACCGGTAGCCCTCAATCAGGTCTTGCTCCTCGCGCGATGAGGTCAGGATTACCACTGGCAACAGGCGCGTCCGGTCGTCAGCCCGCAAGCGCCGCAGCACCTCCAGGCCGCTGAGCTTCGGCAAATTCAAATCGAGCAGGATTACCGCCGGCACGGGCGGCGCGCCACGCCCGCCGCCGCTGCCGAGCAATAGGTCGATAGCCTCGGCTCCGTCATGCGCCACGACGACTTCATTCAGAATGTTGTTTTTCTGAAAGGCGCGCCGGGTCAGCAGTTCGTCGTCCGCGTTGTCTTCAATCAGCAGAATTACTTTGTCGCTCATGTCGATGCCCCACTGTGAAGTAAAAGGCGGCGCCCTGGTTGGGCTGGCCTTCGGCCCAAACTCTGCCGCCGTGCCGGTGAATGATGCGCTGGACAGTGGCCAGGCCAATCCCTGTGCCGGGAAATTGGTCCTGGCCGTGCAGCCGCTGAAAGGCGCCGAATAGCCGCTGAACGTAGGCCATGTCAAAGCCGGCACCATTATCCCGCACAAAGAAAACTTGCTGGCCACTTTCATCCACAGCCCCAAATTCAATCCGGGCCACAGCGCGCTGACTGGTGAATTTCCAGGCGTTGTTGAGCAGGTTGGTCACTAGCAGCTGTTTTTCGCCTTGCAAGCGCTGCGCGATGTCCGAGGCGGCCAGCGCCGCGGCGCCTTGGGCACGCTCGCCGACATTGGTCAGCTCGTGTTGGCGCTGCAAGCCGGCATTGTAGAGGACCAGGCCGAACAGCGGCAAGGCGGCCAGCAACACCAACAACAGTAGGCGTTCTCTAAGGCGGATGTTGGGTAGTCTTGACATACGTGCCCATGACCGCCGGCAACGGTGGTCACTTTCAACAGATTAGTGTATCGCAGGGGGCCAGTTTGTGACAAACGCAGTGGCGCCGATCAGCCCAGGTTGCGGCTCTCTCTAGGGTGTGGGCGAGTTGGCCGGGTTGGCGGACGCGCCGAGCGCCTGTGCCAAGGCTTCCAGCCTCTGCTGGTCGGCGTCGGGCAGTCCCGCGGCCGACAGCCTGTGGCTGGCAGCGCTTACTGCCGCGGCCGGATCGGCGAAACCCAGCCCGGCCAATTGCGTGCGCGCCGCCATCAAGTCGCCGTTACCGGCATACGCTGTGGCGATCATCAGCACATAGTCGTCTTTGAAGGCGCTCTGCAGGGAAGCCGGGGCGGTATCGACGTACTGCACAGGGGCCGCCACCCAGCCAATATACAGGCCGAGACCAATACCAGCGGCCAGGCCGGCCAGGATCAGAATGACGGCAGTGCGCGACATGTGAGGCATTGTGGCATAGCCTGCGGCTAAGAGCAAGACGGCCCGATGGTATAATGCAAAAAGCTTAAAAAGAAGCGCGACGGCGTATGCTCAGCCGTCGCGCTGCTGTGCCGAAGGAGGGAATTGAACCCTCACACCCTCGCGGGTACACGATTTTGAGTCGTGCGCGTCTGCCAGTTCCGCCACTTCGGCATGCTCATATTATAGCGGACAACTCTTCGAAGGTTTAGTGCGAATTCAGGTTTCCATGCGCTTAGGAATTATCGGTTTACCTCAGTCCGGCAAGACCACGATTTTCAACGCTCTAACGCGCGGCGACCGGCCCGTCGGCCCGGCGCATGTCAGCGGCGGCGGGCGCTTTGAGGTGCAGACGGCTGTCGTGCCGGTGCCCGACGCGCGCGTGGATGTTCTCACGCGCCAGTTTAAGCCGCGCAAGACCATCTATGCCCAGGTGACTTACGCCGACATTGCCGGCGTGGAAGGCAGCGAGGAGAAAGGCGGTTTTTCCGGCCCGCTGCTTGGCCAACTGGCCACCATGGATGGCTTTTTGCACGTGGTCCGCGCCTTCGATAACCCCATTGTGCCGCACCCGCGCGGCTCGGTGGACCCGCACCGCGATCTGGCGGCCGTGGACGGCGAGTTGTTGCTTAACGATCTGCTCGGTGTGGAGCGCAAGCTGGATCGCCTGGCGGAAGAGGCCCACAAGGGTATCGTGAAAGATAAAGGGCTGCACGCGCAGGAGACGGCGCTGTTCAACCAGCTTAAGAGCGCGCTGGAAGCCGACCGGCCATTGCGCGATCTGACGCTGTCGCTCGCCGACGAACGGCTCTTGGCCAGCTATCAACTGCTCACCCGCAAGCCGATACTGGTGGTGTTCAATACCGGCGATGAAGCGCCCGACCCCGCCAGCCTGCCGGCTGTGGCGCACGCGCGCACGGCCACCGTGGCGCTGCAAGGTAAGCTGGAGATGGAGATTGCCCAACTACCCGCGGACGAAGCCGCCATCTTCCTGCAGGAATACGGTATTGCCGAGCCCAGCCTGAACCGGATGATCAAGCTCTCGTACGACCTGCTGGGCCTGGAAAGTTTTTTCACGGTGGGTGAGGACGAAGTGCGCGCCTGGACGGTGCGGCGCGGCGCCAGCGCGCCCGAGGCCGCCGGCGAAATCCACACCGATTTGCAAAAAGGTTTTATTCGGGCCGAGGTGGCCAGTTATGCCGACCTGACCCAGGCCGGTGGCTACCCCGAGCTGAAAGCGCAAGGCAAGCTGCGGCTGGAAGGCAAAGAGTATGTCGTCCAGGACGGCGACATTCTCAACATCCGCTTCTCGCCACCCGCCAAGTAACCGGACAGAAAGGACTCGAGCATGACGTACACCGCGGGTCGCTGGACCCTGGACGAGCTGCTGACCTCGGCTGACTCGGCCGAGATTGAAAAATCCCTGAAGGTCATTGAGCGGCGCGTGAAGAAGGTGGAGGGCTGGCGCAAGCGCCTGAAGCCGAGCATCACCGGCAAAGATTTCGTTGGTCTGC
>JAYTFQ010000198.1:0-7173 GCA_043734225.1 Anaerolineales bacterium
CTGGACATTCATTTTTTCGTCGGTGGCCATAGTTCCTCAGTGACATTATCATTTGTGCGAACTAAGACCCCCCGGTGACATTTTAGATGACCTAATGCGGAGCGTTGACAATCAGCCGCCGGCATAGTAACATTCGTTTTAACTAAATAGCACAACTCATCCAGAGAGGCGGAGGGACCGGCCCGACGAAGCCTCGGCAACCTGATCCAAGGTGCCAATTCCGGCAGATATTCTGGAAGATGAGCCGTTTCCCGAATCTTGATATTCCGGCCTCTTCTTTAAGAAGGGGCCTTTTGTTTTTGCCAGGCTCATTGTTGCGAGCAGGATGGACGACATGACCGAAACAAACCATTATCGTTATCTCGAAGCCTTGTCTCAGCGGGTGTTGGTTTTCGACGGCGCCATGGGCACCAGCCTGCAGCGCCTGAACCTTTCCGCGTCCGACTTCGGCGGTGAACGCCTGTGGGGCTGCAACGACTATCTGGTGATCAGCAAGCCCGGCGCCGTGGCGGATGTGCACGACTCCTTCCTGGCCGCTGGCTGCGATGTGGTGGAGACCTGCACCTTCCGCTCTAACCGCCTGACCATGCGCGAATATGGCCTGCAAGACCAGGTGGGGGCCATCAACCGCGTCGCCGCCCAGTTGGCCCGGCGCAGCGCCGACCATTACGCCACCGCCGCCCGGCCGCGCTTTGTGGCCGGCTCCATTGGGCCCTCGGGCATGCTGCCCTCAGCCGACGATCCCACGCTGTCTAACATCAGCTTTGATGAGCTGTCCGAGATTTTCCGCGAGCAGGCGCTGGGCTTGATCGAGGGCGGCTGCGATCTCCTGCTCATTGAGACCTCGCAGGACATTCTCGAGCTCAAGGCCGCCGTGCACGGTTTGCAGCGCGCCTTTGTCGACAGCGGGCAACGGCTGCCCGTCCAGGCCCAGGTGACGCTCGACACCACCGGCCGCATGCTGCTGGGCACCGATATCGCCGCGGCCCTGGCCACATTGGAACGGTTGCCGATCAACGTGGTTGGCCTGAATTGCTCCACCGGGCCCGAGCACATGCGCGAGCCCATCCGCTATCTGGCCGAGAATTCTAGTTTGCCGGTATCCTGCATCCCCAACGCCGGGCTGCCGCTCAACGTGGACGGCCAGGCGGTCTATCCCTTGCAGCCTGAGCCATTCGCCACTGAGTTGGCCGACTTTGTCACGCGCCACGGCGTGAGCACCGTGGGTGGCTGCTGCGGCACCACCCCCGAGCACATCAAGCTGCTGGTGGAGCGGCTGGATGGCCGCCGTCAGACGGCCCGCCCGGCCCGGCCGCTGCCGATGGTCTCCTCGGCCATTCGCGCCACCAGCCTGCTCCAGGCGCCGCCGCCCATGCTCATTGGCGAGCGCCTCAATTCGCAAGGCAGCCGCCGCATGAAGGAGCTGCTGCTGACGGATGACTACGACCGCATGCTGGAGCTGGCCCACGAGCAGGTGAATGGCGGCGCGCACACGCTGGACGTGTGCGTGGCCCTCACTGAGCGCGCCGACGAGGCCGCCCAGATGCGCGCGCTGGTCAAGAAGCTCAGTATGAGCATCGAAGCGCCCCTGGTCATCGACACCACCGAAGCCGACGTGGTGGCGCTGGCCCTGAAGACAGCGCCTGGCCGGGTGATTATCAACGCCGTCAACATGGAAAATGGCCGCCAGCGCATCGACGCGGTGGTGCCGCTGGTCAAGGCTCACGGCGCCGCTGTGATCGCGCTGACCATCGACGAAACCGGCATGGCCAAAACCGCCGCGCGCAAGACCGAGGTGGCGCGCAAGATCTATGACATCATCGTGGGCGAATATGGGCTGGCGCCCGATGCGCTGATCTTTGATGACCTGACGTTCACACTGGCCACCGGCGAGGCCGAGTTTATCAACTCGGCGGTCGAGACCATTGATGGCCTGCGCCAGATCAAGGCCGCGCTGCCCGGCGTGCTCACCTCGCTCGGCGTCAGCAATGTTTCCTTTGGCTTCAAGCCCGCCGCCCGCGCCGTGCTCAACAGCGTCTTTCTTTTCCACTGCGTGGAGGCCGGCCTGGATATGGCCATCGTCAACCCCACGCACATCAAGCCCTATGCCGAGATACCCGCCGAACAGCGCGAGCTGGCCGACGACCTGATCTTCAACCGCCGGCCCGATGCGCTGGCCCGCTTTATCAACTTCTTTGAAGATGTGAAGCTGCAGACGGCTGAAGCCGCTGATGAGACCGAAGGCATGAGCGCCGAGCAGCGGGTGCACTGGCGCATTCTGCACCGCAAGAAAGACGGCGTGGAACCCGACCTGGATGAGATCCTGGAGCGCCTGGTGCGTGAAAGCACCGGCATCGCTGATTTCCTGAAGCAGCCGGGCTACGCCTACCCCAACCCCGATACCTCGCGGGCGGTGGTGTGGACCCTCAACCAAGTGCTGCTGCCGGCCATGAAGGAGGTCGGCGACAAGTTTGGCGCCGGCGAGCTGATTCTGCCCTTCGTGCTGCAATCGGCTGAGGTCATGAAGAAATCCGTGGCGCACGTGGAGCAGTTCCTGGAGCGCAAGGCCGGGGTCACCAAGGGCAAGGTGGTGCTGGCCACGGTCTATGGCGATGTGCACGACATTGGCAAGAACCTGGTCAAGACCATCCTGGCCAACAACGGCTATACCGTCTTCGACCTGGGCAAGCAGGTGCCGGCCAACGTCATTATCGATAAGGCCGTCCAGGAGCAGGCCGACGCCATCGGCCTGAGCGCGCTGTTGGTCAGCACCTCCAAGCAGATGCCTTTGATCGTGCAGGAGCTGCATCGGCGCCATCTGAAAATCCCGGTGCTCATCGGCGGCGCCGCCATCAACCGCAAATTCGGCCGGCGGATTGTGTATGTCGACCCCGAGCAGCGCGAGCCGTACCCCGCTGGCGTGTTCTACTGCAAGGACGCGTTTGAGGGCCTGGAGAGCATCGATCAACTTCAAGACCCGGACAAGCGGCCCGATTTTATCGGCCGCATCCAGGCCGAGGCACTCGCGCAGGCCACGGCTGGCCGCGAGGCTGCCCCGGCTCAGCCGGCGCCCGTTACCGCGCTCAGGTCGGCAGTGGCCGGCCGGCCGGCCACGATTCCCACGCCGTCCGTCTGGGGCGCGCGCCTGATCGAACACATGCCGTTGGAGTTGGTCTTCGATTTGCTCGACCTGGACGAGTTGTTCCGGCTGTCCTGGGGCGCGAAGAACAGCCACGGCGATGAATGGCAGGCGCTCAAGGCGGACTTTGAGACCCGCCTGGCCGGCATGCGCCGGACCGCCCTGAAGGAACAGTGGTTCGCGCCGCGCGCGGTCTATGGCTATTGGCCGGCCCAGTCGGATGGGAATGACCTGCTGGTCTTTGATCCGGCCTCCATCGGCGCCGGCAAAACTCCCCGCCTGCAGCAGCGTTTCAGCTTCCCGCGCCAGGTGGGCCAGGACCATTTGTGCCTGGCCGACTACTTCGCGCCGGTCGCCTCCGGCCGCCTGGACGTCGTGGCCTTCCAGGTCGTGACCCTCGGCCCGCGCCCGACCGAACTCTTTGACGCGCTGCAAGAACGGAATATCTATACCGACGCCTACTTCCTGCATGGCCTGGCCGTGCAGACCGCCGAAGCCACCGCCGAGTATGTGCACCGCCATATCCGGCGCGAGTTGAGCCTGTCCGCCGGCCAGGGCAAACGCTATTCTTGGGGTTATCCCGCCGTGCCGGAGCTGGACGACCACCGCAAAGTGTTCGACCTGCTGCCCGCTGAAGCCGACTTGGGCATGGCGCTCAGCCCGGCCTTCCAGCTCATCCCCGAGCAATCGACGGCGGCCATCATCATCCACCATCCCGAGGCGCGCTACTTTACCATCGGCGGCAGCCGCATCGAGCAGCTAGAGCGGGAAATGGACAAGGTGCCAGGATAAATCCCGACTCGATCCGCGACCAATACGTCCGCTACGGCGCACAGGGCTATTACGAGCAGTTCGGCGCGCAGTACCGCAATCCGCACGAGCTGGCAGTGCGCCAAACCATTCACACCGCCGTGGCCGCATGGCGGCTGGACCTGGCGCATGTGCTCGACCTGGCCTGCGGCAGCGGTGAGGTGACTCTGGCGCTGCGCGAATTGGAGGCTGGGGCTATTGACGGCCTCGACCCATACACCGGCGCCGCTTACCAGGCCCGCACGGGCCAGCCGGCCGAGGCAATCAGCTTTGAGGCCATCGCCAGCGGCATCCTTGAGGGCCGCCGCTATAGCCTGGTGGTGTGCAGCTATGCCCTGCACCTGCTGGCGCCGTCGCGCCTGCCGCGCCTGGCTTACCAGCTCAGCCGCGTGGCCGGCGCCTTGCTGGTGCTCACGCCGCACAAACGGCCCAGCCTGCGGCCCGAGTGGGGCTGGGCGCTGACCGGGGAAATGGTTGTTCAGCGCGTGCGGGCACGCGGCTACCAGGCCAGTCAGCTCATAGATGTATAATACATACATCTATCCGAACGGAGCTGCCAATGACTGATCATATGGTCCGTACTCAGGTCTATCTGCCCCAGGCGACCTATAACGCTCTGGTGGAGCGCGCTAAACAACAAGGCTTGACCATGGCGTCGCAGATTCGGACTGCCTTAGACGAGTATTTGCAGCGGACGCAGGACGATGATGAGGGTGTCATCCTTCAGCCCGACGATCCGATATTCAAGATGATGGGCATTTTTGACAGCGGCCTGCCCGATTTAGGTACTAACCACGATCACTATCTATATGGAACGCCCAAACGCGACGAGACGGACAAATTGGGAATACGGGAGAAGACCGTGCCGCCGCGCAAGGCGCCCAAACGTCGCGCATCGCGCTCGACTAAGCCGCCTCGATGAAACTATTCGGTGACTCGGCTGCCTGGCTGCCTTTCTTTGATCGGCGGGAGCGTCAACATGCGGCGGTTCGGCAGACCGTAAATCTACTCACCCGTCAAAGTCTGACGATATTTGTGACGGACTATGTCATCGATGAAACGCTCACCCTGATCGTGGCCCGCGTCGGTCATTCTGCTGCTGTCAGTTGTGGTGAATGGCTTCTTCGATCACCCATCGTCAAATTGATCCGCATTGACCCTGATCAGTGGGATGAGGCCTGGGGCCTGTTCCAGCGTTATGACGACAAGGGATTTTCCTTCACCGACTGCACCAGTTTTGTGGTGATGCGCCAGCATCATCTGGTAGACGCGTTTACGTTTGATCATCACTTTGGACAAATGGGATTTCGAATGTGGCCAGCTTGAACCAATCACTCTCTGACGTCCTGGCCGCCGGCCCGCTGCTGGCCGACGGCGCGATGGGCACCATGCTGCACGCTCGCGGTGTGGCTTTTGATCGCTGTTTCGATGAGCTCAACCTGACTCAGCCAGACAGCGTCGCCGAGATTCACCGCGCCTACGTGGAAGCCGGCGCGCGCATGGTCATCACCAACAGCTTTGGCGCCAATCGCTACAAGCTGGATCTGCACGGCATGGCCGCGCAGTTGCCCGAGTTGAATGCCGCCGCGGTGGCGGTGGCCCGCCGCGCCGCCGCGGGCCACGCACAGCCGGTGCTGGTGGCCGGCGACGTGGGCCCGCTGGGGGTGCGGCTGGCGCCATTTGGGCGGGTCAAACCCGCCCAGGCCTATGCGGCTTTTCACGAGCAAATTTCTGCGCTGGTGGATAGCGGCGTCGACCTGATCTTGATCGAGACCATGAGCGACTTGTTCGAGATGGCTGAGGCGGTGCGGGCGGCCACGGACATTGGCCGGGTGCCGGTTGTCGCCACCATGACCTTCACCCGAGACGACCGCACACTCCTGGGAGATAATCCGGCCAAGGTCGGCGCCGAATTAGCCCGCCTGGGCGCCGATGTCATCGGCGTCAACTGCTCCAGCGGGCCGGCCCAGGTGCTGCGCATTCTGAAAACCCTGCGGCGCGCGGCCCCTGCCGCCATGCTGATGGTCAAACCCAACGCCGGCTGGCCCGAGCATGTCGGCGGGCGCATTATGTATCCGGCCACGCCCAGCTACTTTGGCGAATATGCGACGGCTTTTGTCGATGCCGGCGCCCAGATTGTGGGCGGTTGCTGCGGCACCACGCCGGGCCACATCGCCGCCATGCGCGCCGCTTTGGACGCGCCGCCCGCCCCGCGGGTGGATCACGGCGCCATCTATGCCATGGATCCCGAGCGGCGTGAGGCCGGCCTGCCTGAGCCCGATCAGCCCACCCGGCTGTCGCAAAAGCTCGCCGCTCGCGAGTTTGTGGTCGGTGTTGAAATGGACCCGCCGCGCGGCTTTGACACCCACAAACTGCTGGCCGGCGCTCAGTTGCTGGCCGACGCCGGCGCGGATGTCATCAACGTGGCCGACTCGCCCATGGCGCGCATGCGCATGTCGGCCTGGGCGGTGGCGCACCTCATCCAGCGCGAAGTTGGCCTGGAAGCCGTGCTGCACTTTCCCACCCGCGGGCGCAACCTGCTGCGTGTGCAGGGTGATCTCTTGGCCGCCCACGCGCTGGGAGTGCGCAACGTGTTCGTCGTGATGGGCGATCCGACAGCGGTCGGCGATTATCCCAACGCAATGGATAACTATGACTTGGTGCCCTCCGGTCTGATTGAGTTGATCAAGCAGCGCTTTAACACCGGCGTGGACCAGGCCGGCGCCGGCATCGGGCAGCCGACGTCCTTCCTGGTTGGCTGCGCCGTCAACCTGGGCGCGCCGTCCATCGATAAGGAAGTGCGCATCTTGCACAAGAAAATCGTGGCCGGCGCGGATTTTGCGCTCACCCAGCCCATCTACGAAATTGCGCCCGTCGCCGCTTTCATTGCGCGCTACCAATCCGAATATGGCCCGCTGCAGTTGCCGCTGCTGGCGGGCGTGCTGCCGCTGTTTGGCGCTCGGCATGCCGCCTTCCTGGACAACGAGGTGCCGGGCATCTTTATCCCAGAGGCTATGCAAAAACGTATTGCCGCCGCCGGTTCAGACGCGCCCGCCGAAGGTGTGCGCCTGGCCCAGGAGTTGCTGGGAGAGTTGCGCGGCCTGGTGCAAGGCGCCTACCTCATGCCGCCCTTTGGGCGCTATGATCTGGCGGCCGAGGTGCTCGATAGCATCGCGGTTTCTCAGTAACACGGCCGTGCGTCCTCGAAAAAACGAACCGGGTGG
>JAYTFQ010000199.1:0-10660 GCA_043734225.1 Anaerolineales bacterium
CGTGGATCTTGGAGCAATCCAGCGCGTAGCGCCGGTCGTGGCCGGGCCGGTCGGCCACTGGGCGGATCAGGCTCTCCGGTTTATCAAGCAGCCGCAAAATCTGGTGGGTCACATCGATGTTGTAGCGCTCGTTGCCGCCACCCAGGTTGTAGACTTCGCCCGCCTGGCCGTGATGGAGCACCTGATCGATGCCGGCGCAGTGATCGATCACGTACAGCCAATCACGCACCTGTTTGCCGTCGCCATACAGCGGCAGAGGCTGGTTGTCGATGGCGTTGGTAATGAACAGCGGCGCGACTTTCTCCGGATATTGGTAGGGCCCGAAGGTGTTGCTGCCACGGGTGACCACGGTGTTGAGGCCGTAGGTCTCGTGGTAGGCGCGCACCATCAACTCCCCGCCGGCTTTGCTGGCCGAATAGGGGCTGTTGGGCTCCAGGGCGTCGCCCTCTTTGAAGGCGCCGGAGGGGATGGAGCCATAGACCTCATCGGTGCTCACCTGGTGCAGCCGCTCCAACCCAAACTGACGGGCGGCTTCCAGCAGCACATAGGTGCCGACCACGTCGGTGTGGATGAAGGCGTCCGGCTCAAGGATGGAGCGATCGACATGGCTTTCGGCCGCGAAGTTGACGATGGTATCGATCTGGTGCTTGCGGATGACCTCGGCCAGATTGTGCTTGTCGGCAATGTCGCCGCGCTCAAAGCGGTAGCGCGGGTCGTCGTGCACATCCAGCAAGCTGGTGACATTGCCGGCATAGGTCAGCTTGTCGAACACGATCAGCGTGTAATCCGGGTGCTGGCGCAGCATGTAGCGCACAAAGTTCGAGCCGATAAAGCCGGCGCCGCCCGTGACTAAGATGTTACGCATGGATCATCCCTGTTCTCAGCAAAAGTAAGTGTCGGAGTATCCGACACGTGGTGCGTGTTAAGTGGTCCGTGGGTGCCGGAATAACTAAGAACGGAATACGCAGCACGCACCCGGTTAAACAAGATCAATGTGCGAATAGTCGCCCAGGTTCAAAAAGATCGACTTCGGCTTGCGCACGGTTTGGGCCACCTGGGCGTTGCGCCCAATTAGGGAGTCCTGGATGCGCGTGCCCACGTTTTGAATAGTGGAGTGCTCGAGCACAATCGAGTGCTCGATCTCGCTATTCTCAACCACCACATCGTGATAGATGGAGGTATACGGGCCAATATAGCTGTTTTCGATGCGGGTGTTTTCGCCGATGATCGACGGGCCGCGCACCTGGCTGTTGATGATTTGGGCGCCGGCCTGCACCGTCACACGCCGGCCGATGGTGGAGGCCTCGTCCACGCTGCCTAGCATGGCAGGCTCCAGCTCCTCCAGAACATAGGCGTTGGCGGTGAGCATGTCGCCCATCTTGCCGGTGTCGATCCACCAGCCGTCGTGGATGTAGGGGTGGACGCGCAGCCCCTGGTCCACCAGCCACTGGATGGCGTCGGTGATCTCCAACTCGTTGCGGTGCGAGGGTTTAATCGCGTACACGGCCTCGCGCACGTGATGATCGAACATGTAAATGCCCACCAGGGCCAGATCGGAGGGCGGATCCTTGGGCTTCTCAATCAGCCGCTGGATGTGCCCGTCGCCATCCAGCACGGCCACGCCAAACTGCTGCGGGTTGGGCACGCGCTTGAGCACGATTTGGCTGTTCCAATCGCTTTCCGCGAATTGGCGGATGAGGGTGCTGATGCCGCCCTGGATGACGTTGTCACCCAGGAACATGACGAACCGGTCGTCGCCGATGAAATCCAGCGACTCCTTGACGGCGTGGGCCAACCCGGCCGGGGCCGATTGGCGAATGTAGGTGATGTTCACGCCCCAGCGCTCGCCGCCATTGACGGCCTCCCGGATCTCCGGCTCGGTGTCGCCCACGACGATGCCGATATCGGTGATGCCGGCGTCACGGATGGTGCGGATGACACGGCACAAGACGGGCTCGTTGGCAATGGGGATCAATTGCTTGGCGCGGCGGTAGGTGAGAGGCAGCAGGCGCGTGCCCTTGCCGCCTGACAGAATAAGACCTTTCATAGATGACTGGTTCCTTACAAACCGTTTGCGAATAATCCCGGTTCAATAACTCTTCAAGCGGCGGTCCACCGAGGCATTGGTGAGCACGGTGCCGACAATGTGAACGTGGATGCGCTCCAACAAGGCTTTGGCCTGCAGGGCGTGGTCGCGGCGGGTGTGACCAGCGCTGACCACCAACAGCGCGCCGTCCAACTTGGAGGCCAACAGGGCGGCATCGGTGACCGCGATCACGGGCGGCGCGTCAAACAGCACGATATCGGCCCGGGTTTTGAGGTTGGCGATGATGCTTTCCATCTGGCGCGAGCCGAGCAGATCGGCCGGGTTGGCGGGTGAAGTGCCGGCCGTCAGCAGCGACAGGCCCTCGATGCCGGTGGCCACCAGGGGCGGGCGCTCCTGGTTGTTGAGCATCATATTGCTCAAGCCCGGCTCAAGCGGCACCCCAAAAATCTCGTGCTGGTGCGGGCGGCGCAGATCGCAATCCACAATGATGGTCCTGCGTCCGCCCTGGGCCATGGTCACGGCCAGGTTGGCCAGGGTGGTGCTCTTGCCTTCTTCCGCTCCGGTGGAGGTCACCAGCAGTGTCGTCAGCGGCCGCTCCAGGCCGGAGAACGTCAAATTGGTGCGCAGGCTGCGGAAGGCTTCCGCCGCCGGCGAGCGCGGGTCGGTCAAGGTGACCAGATTATGGTTTTGGGTAGGTGGCATTGGAAGCTCTCAGCCGGCCCGCGCGCCGCGGCCGCCCAGGGCCGCCTCAGCTGGGATGGCGCCGAGCACGGCCAGGTCCAGACGGTCGAGGTCATTGCTGGAGCGGATTACCCCGGCATCCAGATATTCGACCACGAAGACGATGATGCCGCCCAGCAGCAGGCCGAGAATGGCGCCGGCCAGGATATTGATCTTGGTGGTGGGACGATAGAGAGAGAATTGGGGCGGATCGACGATGACGGCGGAAACCTTGTCGGTTATGTTTACCTGGGCATTTTGCTCATCACGCCAGGTTTTCAGCTCGCTGGCCCAAGCGGCGGCAATATCATTGGCTACGTTGCCATCCGGGTCGCGCACATCGATCTGAATAACGAGCCGCGAGTCGTCCGAGGCGATTTTGACATTGCCTAGCAGGTCGCCGGCCGTGCGGTCGAGATGCAAGGTGTTGATGACTTTTTGAGCGTAGGTTTCGGTATTGATGACCGTCACGTAGGAGCGCAGCAGGATCTTGGCACTCGAAGTCAAACCGAAATCCGGCCGCGCGGGCTGAATGTTCACCACCACGGTTGACTGATAGATGGGGGTTTGGACCTTGCTGAAAACGTAAGCCGCGCCGGCGGTGAGCACCGTCGCCAGCGCGAGCAACCAACCCCAACGGCGCAAAATGCGGAAATATTCAGTGAGTGACATAGCAGCCTTAGGCGGGAGTTATTCTACCATGCCTGACGGGGCCAACCTCGAACGGTGGGCGCACACACAGGTGCGCCCCAACGCTGCCATCAGCACTGACACAACGGTGCCCCAACGCTGCCATCATGGCGAATAGTTACCGCTCTAGTGCAGAAACAGGGCACCTTTTTGGAATCTGGCAACTGCTGGATGCCCGCGCGCCCTGGCAAACATTATGTCCGTACACTTCGTCGCCCCGTCCAGTGCCACTTGTTTGGCGATTTTTGCCGCAAAAACCACTTGTGCCACTTGTGCCACTTCAAAACAGAGTGCCTGGCAAGGTCTTCGGCGTACAACCATTCACTGACTTCCCAAGCGGTTCTCTGTTCTTGCACTAGGGCCGGCCACGGGGTATCTCGCCGGCGACGGGCAGGCCCAACTGGTCCAGGTCGCGCCGGTCACGGACAAATGGATCCAGATAATGCGCCAGCAGCGCCAGCCCAATGCCCAAAACCAGGCCCACCGCCAGCTTGAGCGGCCAATCCAACCGAGAGCGCAGCGAGGGGGCGACCGCCACCACGCCAGGCGCGTCGAGCGGCTGCACGACCGCGGCCAGCCCGCCCAATTGCGGAAAGACGCCGGCATTGTCGCGCTGCAGCACCGTGGTAATGGCGTCGAAGATAGCGGGCACCTGGCTGGGATCGCCGGAGCTGAACGAAACCACCAGGATGCTGCGGGTGCTGTCTGAACCGAGCGCGCCGCGCAGGGCATCCACTGAGACGGTTTGGCCTTTGGCCGCCAGCTCGGCGCTGACAGCGGCAGCAAAGTTGCCGGATTGCACCCAGGTCTTGAGAGCGGTGACAATGTACTCTGAAGTCAGCCAGCGGTAGTAATTCGGGTCGTAGCCGGGAGTGGCTGTGAGGCTGGCCGGCTGGCCGGCCGTATAGCGCAGCGCGGCCGAATAGGTGGGCGCCGGGCGGCGGTAGGTGGCGGCGCCGTAAAGCCCGGCCACCAGGGCGGGCAGCACGATGAGCCACCACCAGCGGCGGGCAATGACGAAATAGTCACGGAGTTCCATGGACGACTCGATGTTCCAATAGAAATGCGCTTAGCTTCTGCTTAAACTGGCCGCGATCGAAACGCTCAGCCGAAAGGCACAGGGCCGGCGGGTCAAAGGTCAGCCGCTCAAACGCCTCAATGGCAGCGCACAGATCGTCGACTTCCGGGTTTGGAAACAGGACGCCGTTCAGCCCGTCGTGCACAATGTCGAGCGCCCCGCCGCCGGCCAGCGCAATGACCGGCCGGCCGGCCGCAAGGGCCTGCACCGGCGTAATGCCGAAATCTTCCAGACCGGGAAAGATGAACGCGCGGCAGCCGGCCATCAGCGCTGGCACGTCGCCATCCGGCACGCGACCCAAGAATTTTACCGTAGGTCCGGCCATGCGCTCCAGGCGGGCCCGGTCGCGCCCATCGCCGCCCACCAGCAGCGGCAGGTTGAGCCGCGTGCAGGCCTGCACGGCCAGGTCCACTCGCTTATACGGGATCAGCCGGCCCAGACTCAAGAAATAGTCGCCCGTCGTTGGCTGAGCAGCAGCGGCCGCAAAACGGGCGGTATCCACCGGCGGGTAGATGATAACCGACTCGCGGCCGTAGAAGCGCTGAATGCGCTTTTGTACCTCGCCGGAAATGGCGATAAAGTCGTCCACGCGCTGCGCGGCGGCGTGGTCCCAGCGCCGCAGCCCGCGCAGCAGCGGGCGCAAGGCCAAGCGGGCGGCCGTGCTCAGCCCTTCGTGTTCGGCGTAAGCGTCGAAATCCCACACGTAGCGGGTGGGGGTCAGGCAATAGCAGACATGGCGCGCCCCGGGCGCTGGGCGCACGCCGTGACAGAAACCGCTCTTGTTCGATAGGACCAGATCGAAACCAGACAGGTCGAAACGCTCGAACGCCAGCGGATAGAGCGGCAGATAGGGCTGATGACGGCTATATACGCCGGGCAGCCGGTCCATGAACGAGACCCGGATGGGCCAGGCCTGGTAGGGGGCGGGCATGTGTGAGCGCCAGTACATGGACGTGTGGATGGGCGCCTGAGGAAACAGGCCGACCAGACATTCCAAAACGTCCTCGGCGCCGCCGCGCTGGTTGAGCCAATCGTGCACCAGGGCCACAGAAGGCGAGCCGATCACGCGCCGGCGCTCCCCGGCGCGCCCAGACGCGCCACGGGCGCGTAGCTGAGTCGGTGGGCGTCACAGACACCTAATTGGGCCAGCGCGGCCATATGCTGGGCCGTGCCGTAGCCCTTGTGGCGCGCGAAGCCATAACCGGGGCAGCGCTGGTCCAGGCCTACCATCCACTGGTCGCGATAGACTTTGGCCACAATGGAAGCCGCGGCAATGCTGAGCGAGCGCAGCTCGCCGTGGATGGGCCACTGCTGCGGCAGCAGCACGACCGTCCGCAAATCCACGGCATCCACCAACAGCGCCTGCGGCTGCGGGTTGAGCATGGCCACCGCGCGCTGCATGGCAGCCCGGGTGGCGGGCAGCAGCCCGGTGCGATCCACCTCGTTGGCCCCGGCCCCGCCAACCCCCACGGCCAGCGCCACGGCATGAATGGCGTCAAACAGCCGCTCGCGCTGGCGAGCGCTGAGCAGTTTGGAGTCGGTGACGCCGTGGAGCGCGGCGCGCAACGTGGGACAGTCGGGCGGCAGGATGACAGCGGCGGCGACGACCGGGCCGGCCCAAGCGCCGCGGCCGACTTCGTCCAACCCCGCCACCCAGCGCCGGCCTTGCCGCCACTGCTGCCGCTCAAGCGCTAAACCCGGATAGGTCTTTGACATCGACTGCGCGCCGGCCCCGGCTCAGGCGCTGGCCTGCCGCCCATCCGACCGGGGCTGAGCGGGAGCATACAAGCCGGCGCGCCAATTGCGGCGAATGGTGAGAATGTCGGACAACATACGCAGCGGGTCGGCCAGGGGCTGCACGCGGCTTTCGGAGCGGTAATACCAGTCGATGGGGACCTCAATGATGTGATAGCCGCGCTGCTGGCCGACGTACAGCACTTCGACGTCGAAGCTCATGCCGTCGAAACGCTGCACGGCAAAGAGGTCATTGGCCGCCGCCGCGCGGAAGCACTTGAAGCCGCACTGGGTATCTTCGAAACCGGGCAGCGCAAAAACCTTGACCAGATCGCTGAAGACCCGGCCCTGCACGTGGCGAAAGGCCGGCTCGTTGAAGCGGTGCGCGCCGGGCGCTTCGCGCGAGCCGATGGCGACGTCATACTCGCCTGACAGCGGGGGCAGAAACTTGGGCAACTCCTCGATGGGCATGGACAAATCGGCATCACACACGAAGCGATACTCGCCGGTGGCCGCCAGCATGCCGCGCCGCACGGCCAGCCCTTTGCCGCGGCCATGCTCGCGCAGCAACTGAACGCGCGGGTGATCGGCGGCGTAGGCCTGAGTCACCACGGCAGTCAAGTCCTGGCTGCCGTTTTCCACCACCAGGACCTCGCAATCGTAGGCCTGATGATCGAGAAAGGCATCAATGGCTTGCAGGGTGGGCGGGAGGCGGCGCTCTTCGTTGTGAGCGGGGATGATGATTGAAAGATACATGACGGTTGGACGGGCGGTCAGGCCGAGTCTACCATAAGGATTGATTCGAGGTACTCAATCGACACGCGGCGCCCGGCCTGGACAGCGCGGCGGCGCGCGAGCTGGCGCGGCAGGCCCCACAAACCGGCCAACTGGCCCCGCAGCCGCGCGCGGGCCTCCCGGCCACGCCAGGCCCGCAGCGCCGCCAGGCTGATTTGGAGCTGGGCGCGCAGCATGCGCGCCCAGTAGCGGCGCCAGAGCGGGCCGGGCACGTCTTTGGAAATGACATAAATGAAATTGCGGCCGTTATAGTAGCTGTGCGTGACGCCGCCGCCGGTAGCCGACAGCTTGTGGTAGACCACCGCTTGGGGCGCGTAGATGCACGTCCAGCCGCGCAATTGCGCCCGCCAGCCCAGGTCCACGTCCTCCAGCGAGAAGTAGAAACTTTCGTCGAGCAGCCCGACGTCGTCCAGCATGGCGCGCCGGTAAGCCGCGCTGCCGCCATTGGCGGAAAACACCGGCCCTTCGAGATATTGGCCGTGATCGGTCTGCCACACGCCGCGGTTGCCCGGCAGGCCGGCCACCGAAAATGTGTCGCCGGCGGCGTGAAAAACGGTGCGGCGGTCGAACAGCAGCATGCGGCAAGCGACGCTGCCGGCCTGCGGATGGCGGCTGAACGCCGCCAGAATCTCGGCCAGCCAGTCGGCGGCCACCTCGGTGTCGTTGTTGAGCAGGATGAGGACGTCGCCCTGCCCGGCCCGCAAGCCGGCATTACAAGCCCCCGTAAACCCGCGATTTTCGCCCAACTCAATGACACTGACCCAGGGATAGTCGCGCGCGAGCAGCTCGAGCGAGGCATCGGTCGAGCCGTTGTCGACGATGATGACTTCCGGGCCGGCGCAGGTTTGGGCGCGGAGGGCCGCCAGGCAAGCAGGCAGGTGAGCGGCGCCGTTCCAGTTGGGGATAATAACCGAGGCCGGCGGCGTTACGATCGCAAGAACTCTTCCAGCGCGGCTTCCCAGGGCCGCAGCGTGATCCCCAGGGCGGCGGCGGCGCTATTGGTCATGGGCGCAAAGGGCGGCGGGGTGGAAGCGCGCGGGTAGGCGGCCAGCGTGATGGGCTCAATGGCCACGTGGCCGCGGCCGCTCAAATCGAGCACTTTGCGGGCGTAGTCATAGCGCGAGCAGTAGCCGGCATTGGTCAGGTGATAGATGCCATAGTGCGCGGTGGCCACCAGTTTGAGCAGGGCATCGGCCAGATCTTCGCAGAAGGTGGGGTTGGCGATCTCGTCGGTGACCACGCGCAGGCTGCCGCGCTCATCCGCCAATTGCAGGATGCGATGGACAAAGTTGCGCCCGCCGGCCGCCGTGAGCCAGGCCGTGCGCACCACAAAGAAGCGGGGGAGCAAATGGGTGGCAAACCATTCGCCGGCCAGCTTGGAGCGGGCATAGGCATTGATGGGGTTGGGCTGGTCGAATTCGGTGTAGGGCGTGCCGCGCGCGCCATCAAAGACCTCATTGGTGCTGATGTAGAGCATGGCGGCGCCTGCCTGGGCGGCGGCCAGGGCCACATTCTGTGTGCCCAGCCCGTTGATGCGGTAGGCCAGGGCGGGGTCGCGCGCCGCGCCATCCACATCCGTCAGGGCGGCGCAGTGCAAAATCAGGTCGGGGCGCACGGCGGCCATGATGCGCTCAAGGGCGGTCGAATCGCAAATATCGACTTCCGGCAGGTCGATGCCGGCCGCCTCGGGCAGGCGCCGCTGCAGCGCGCGTCCAAGCTGGCCTTTATTTCCGGTGATCAGGTAACGCATGCGGTCTTCCTCGCGCGGGTTGAGGCCGGGATTATAGCTGAGTCGGGAGCGACCCGCCCTGCCAGTAACTGGAAATGGTCTGGGCGCTGGCCGCCAGAGCCTGAGCCCGGTAAGCCGCCAGCGCGCGGCCGTCGTGGCCCGGCAAATGCGAAAAAACACGCGCCGCCATCTGCCCGGGCGAGGCCAGCAAGGCGGCAAATTCGCGCGGATCGACGCGGTTGCGCTGAGCAAACACCTCCACGGTGCGCCCGGCGCCGCTGCTGAGTTGATCCGCAATCAGGTCGCGCCAGGCGCGCAGATGGTGGCTATCGACGAACGGCAGCCAGCCAGCGGGCGTGGCGGCCTGAAGCTGCCCGCCGACAACTGGCGTCAGCCGCGCCAGGTCAGCCGCGTCGACATGCGCGCGCAGCACATTGTGCAGATACAGCCGTTCGTGGAACGTGCCCCAGGCCGGCGCTTCGCCGAAATAGGGCTCAAATAAGTCGCGCACCCAGAGCTGATCGAACACCAGGTGGGCCAGATAACCGGCGATGAAGGCAGCCTGGGGCGGCGGCAGGGCGGCGCGGACCGCCAGGGCGGGATAGTGCGCCAGCAAGCGCGGCCCGGCGGCGGGGGGGCCGCGCAGCGGCACGCTGAAGAAATGCGTGGCCTCGCGCGGCTGGCCCGAGATGGTCTGCACATCGGGCGCCGTGTTGCCAAACAAAAAGGCGGGCCAATCGGCCTGCAGGGCCGTCCGGACATCGGGCGCCAGATCGGAAGCCGCCAACAGCTCGGCCGCGGCTGCTAAATGGGTGAAAGGCGTGGGCATGATATGAGGCCAAGTATAATCCAAGCAATATTCTTATGCGCAGCAGCCGTGCCGGGGCCGAAATTGCGGGTCCGCCCCAAAAAAGCATGACTTTTTTGTGGTTGCCTTTGACGGCCAGTGCGTCTATACTCCAGAAAATATCGACAGCACGCCGAGCCAGGCACAGTTAAGGAGGCACTATGCAGTCCAGTGGCAGCTACCGGATAACCGTCCGGCAAGGTCCGGTACCCGGTAAGGTCTTTGATATGGTCAAGGACGTTTTGACCATCGGTCGGGATATGAATAACGACGTTGTGATTAACGACGCCGAGGTATCGCGCAACCACGGGCGGCTCACTTCACAATCAGGTGGATACCTGATTGAAGACCTGGCCAGCACCAACGGCACGTTCGTCAACGGGCAGCGGCTGATTGGACCTAAGCTGCTCAACCCCGGAGACGTGATTGGCCTGGGCGAGACGATTGTGATGGAATACAGCTATGTGGCTGATGCCGGCGCCACGGTTGTGGCCTCCGCGCCGCCTCCGCGCATGATGGCCGAGCCGCCCACCGCGCCGCCGGCGGCCCCTGAGCCGGCGCCCATGATGTACACGCCGCCCGACCCGGCACCGGCGCCCATGATGTACACGCCGCCCGACCCGGCGCCAGCGCCCATGATGAGCCAGGATGCCTACAGCACGGGCAGCGGCATGGGCATGGGCGCCAGCCCGAGCCCCACGCCGGCCGCCCCGCCCCCGATGGCGCCTCCGCCCTCAGCGGCCCCAATGGGCGCCACCCCGATGACGCCGGCCAAGCCGAGCAACCGCAACCGCAATATCGGCATTACCTGCGGCTGCCTGGTTTTGTTGTGCTTGTGCTCGAGCGTTAGCTATGCCGTGGTTGCCAACTTGGCGGCCATTCAAAAAGCGCTGGGTATGTAGCCGCAGCTCTTTCAACAAACTTACACAAAACGGGCCATCTTGCGATGGCCCGTTTTCTTGCTTGTATGAGGCTGAGCAGCGAAGATCATTGATAGGTTCGAAAAAACGAACCGGGTGG
>JAYTFQ010000200.1:0-5481 GCA_043734225.1 Anaerolineales bacterium
TTCAAAAGACCCGCCGTGGGATCGTAGGCGGGTCCGTCATCTGGGTTGGCGTTGACATCCCCGTCGTCCTCGCCCTCATCATCTTCAAAATCCTCGCCGAGCGCGTCTTGCAGCTCGTCGTCGTCCAGCTCCAGCCCCTCCGACATCAAGTCGGAGAGATACACATAGCCGGCAAAGTTGTCCTGCTGGTCGCACAGCTCCACTTCGCTGCCGGCCACCAGGCCCACCACCGCCGACTTGCCGTCGGGCTCCTGCACCAGCGCCCAGCCCACCAGCGGCGTAATCTCTTCCTCATCCCCGGCGTCGAAGGCCGCTCCCCACCCCGCCGCCGGCATAATCTGATTAATCTTGCGTTCAGCCATTTTAACCTCCTAAGCAACAAGCCACGCGGCTAAATATCCAGATTCTTGACGCTCTTGGCGTGCGTGGTAATGAAACGCCGGCGCGGATCGACTGCCTCGCCCATCAGCATATCAAAGGTATGGTCGGCTTCCGCCGCATCTTCAATGTTCACTTGCAGCAGGGTGCGGTTGGCCGGGTTCATGGTCGTCTCCCACAGCTGCTCCGGGTTCATTTCGCCCAGGCCTTTGTAGCGCTGCAGGGCGGCTTTCTCGGCCCCGCTGCCCATCTCCTTCAGCACCCGGTCTTTGTCCTGGTCGGTATACACGTAGCGCACGTCCTTCTTATACTCGATCCGGTACAGCGGCGGCTGGGCGATGAACAGGTGCCCTTCGTCAATCAACTGCTGCATGTAGCGGAAGAAGAACGTCAGCAGCAGCGTGCGAATGTGGCTGCCGTCCACGTCGGCGTCGGTCATCAGCACCGTCTTGCCGTAGCGCAGGCCTTCCATCGAAAAGTTGTCGCCGACGCCCGTGCCCAGGGCCGAGATCATCGATTTAACTTCGTTGTTGCCCAGGATCTTGTCCAGCCGGGCGCGCTCGGTGTTCAGGATCTTGCCGCGCAGCGGCAGGATGGCCTGAAAGTGCCGGTCGCGGCCCTGTTTGGCGCTGCCGCCGGCGCTGTCGCCTTCGACGATGTACAGCTCGCACTTGGCCGGGTCGCGCTCGGAGCAGTCGGCCAGCTTGCCCGGAAGCGTCAGGCTCTCCAGCGCCGACTTGCGGATCACCAGGTCGCGCGCCTTCTTGGCCGCGTCGCGGGCGCGGGCCGAGGTCAGGCACTTCTCCACAATCGCCCGGGCTTCGCGCGGGTTCTCTTCCAGGAAGGCGCCAAAGGTCTCGCCCAGCACCTGCTGGACGTAGGTCTGCACCTCGGTGTTCATCAGCTTCACCTTGGTCTGCGACTCGAACTGCGGGTCGCGGTGCTTGATGCTGACGATGCCGGTCAGGCCCTCGCGCGTGTCGTCGCCGGAGAAGTTCGGGTCGGCGTCTTTCAGCAGGCCGTTCTTGCGGGCATAGTCGTTGATGACGCGCGTGATGGCCGAGCGCAGGCCGGTCATGTGCGTGCCGCCATCCACGGTGTTGATGGTGTTGGCGAACGAATACACCGACTCGGTGTAGGCGTCGGTGTACTGCACCGCCACCTCGATGCCCACGCCCTCCACCTCCTTCTCCACGTGCACCACCGGGTGCAGCGTCTGGCGGCTGCGGTTCAGGTAGCGCACAAAGGCGGCGATGCCGCCCTCGAAATAGAAGTTCATTTCGCGGCCGTCGCGCTCGTCGCGGAAATGGATCGTCACGGCCCGCGTGACAAAGGCCATCTCGCGGAAGCGGCTGATCAGGGTCTCGAAGCGGTAATCCAGGCCGGGCTCTTTAAAGATCTGCGTGTCAAACTTGAAGTGCTGGCGCGTGCCGTGCTCGTTGGGGCCAATCTTGGCCACCACCCGCACGTCGCCGGTGGGCACGCCGCGCTCATAGCGCTGGACGTATTTCTTGCCGTCGCGCTTCACTTCCACTTCCATCCACTCGGACACGGCGTTGACCGCCGAAACGCCCACGCCGTGCAGGCCGCCCGACACTTTGTAGCCGCCGCCGCCGAACTTGCCGCCGGCGCCGATGACGGTCATCACCACGTCCAGCGTCTCCATCGGCTTGCCGCGCGCGTCCTTCTTCGAGGGGTGCGGGCCGACCGGGATGCCGCGGCCGTTGTCCTGAACGGTGACACTGGTGTCGTCGTGCAGGATGATTGTGATCGTGTCGCAGACCCCGGCCAACGCCTCGTCAATCGAGTTGTCGACCACTTCATAAACCAGTTGGTGCAACGCCTTGATATCGGTGCCGCCGATATACATGCCGGGGCGCTTGCGGACGTGCTCAATGCCCTCCAGGGCTTGAATGGATTCAACACCGTATTCAGCAACATTTGGATTAGCCATTCAATCAAACTCCATCTCGCGCGGCGCTACGCCTTGCGGTTCAGGCCGCGGCTGTCCGCCTCGGCCCGCGCCATCAGCGTCTGGCGCATCTCAATCCACCACCGATAACGATCCTGATAAAACACAAAGGTCGCCGCCACCAGCGCCGTCGAAATCAGCGCGTGCCCGCCCAGCCCCAGCACCATGAGCCACGAGTCATCCCTCGGGATATTCCACACCAGCGCCAGCCCCAGGTTCAGCACCACCACCACCACAAACAGGCCGGCGGCATACGGCAGGTTGATCTGCACCAGCCGGGCGCTGTCCCACAGTGCGCCCAGCAGGCCGCGCCGCTGCAGCAGCATGCCGTGCAGAGCAAACCCGCCATAAAACAGCACCCACAGAATAATCATCAGCCCGCCCACCCACACCAGTCCGCTCAAAATCGGGCTGATCAGGTACAGCAGGCCGGTAAACAGCAGCACCGGCAGGCCCAGCACGACGACCGCCACGACGGCCAGCAGCGCCAGCGCCGTCAGGCGGGCCCAATCGCCCCACACCTGGCGCAGCAGCAGCCCCCAGCGCAGGCGCTTATCGCGCACCTGCTGGGCGATGATGCCAAAATAAAACGCCCCCAGCAGCAGGCCGAGCAGCACAAACGTCCCCCACAGCAGCAGGTACAGCGGCAGGCTGCTTACCAGCCACACGGCCGGGTGGCCGGCCGGGGTGACCACCGGCCCGCGCCCGGCCAGCAGGCTGGGCAGGCCCAGCGGCGAGGTGCTCAAGAACGAAAAAACATTGAACGTGGCGCCGTAGTCTTCGAGCGCGGTGCGTAAGACTTGGAAATTGTTTTGGGTGGCCGGATCGTTGCCGGCGCTGGCCATCAGGCTGCGCATGGCCGCCTCGATCTGAGGCACCAGCGGGCTGACGGAGAGATGCGGCCCCAGCCACAGCCAGAGATCCAGGGCCAGCGGCAGCAATATCAGCTCCAAGCGCGCGTTGATGGCCTCAACGCCGGTCACCAGCGATGTGATAATCCCATGCGGCGGAACCGGCGTTTTGAGAGGCACCTGGGTCATGCTTAACGATTCTACCACAGGCGTAGCCTATTCATAGGTTGACCACCGCCTCCGGGCGTTTATAATCGCCCCTGGCGCCGACATTCAATGTGACCATGGAAATCAAAGATATTTTGGCCGCGGTATCCGCTTCGGCCAGCATCTCAGGCCTGCCTGAACACTGACCCATATGGAACAATTCATCATTGAAGGGGGACGACCGCTCCACGGGACCGTGACGCCCGCGGGGAACAAGAACGCCGCCCTGCCCCTGCTGGCCGCCTGCCTGCTGACCACCGAGCCGGTGGTGCTGCGCAATGTGCCCGGCATCCAGGACGTGGAAGCCATGCGCCAGATCATCACCCAACTGGGCGCCACGGTGGAAGAGCTGGCGCCCGGCACCTGGCGCCTGCACACCCCACGCATCACGCCCGAGGCGCTCAACCCGGACCTGTGCCGCCGCATCCGCGCCTCCATCCTGGTGGCCGGGCCCATGCTGGCCCGCCACGGCTGGGTGGACCTGCCCTTGCCCGGCGGCGACTACATTGGGCGCCGGCGGCTGGACACGCACCTGCTGGCGCTGGAGGGCCTGGGCGCCACGGTGCGCCTGGAAGATTCCACCTTCCGCATGCGCGCCGACCGCCTGCGCGGCCAGCCGATTCTGCTGGACGAGTGCAGCGTGACCGCCACTGAAAACGCGGTGATGGCCGCGGTGCTGGCCGAGGGCACTACCGAAATCCACAACGCCGCCTCCGAGCCGCACGTGCAGGAGCTGTGTCAGCTCCTCAACAGCCTGGGCGCGCGCATCGACAACGTCGGCTCCAATGCCCTGGTCATCCACGGCGTGCCGGCGCTGGGCGGCGGCGACTACACCATTGGGCCGGATTACCTGGAAGTGGTGAGCCTGATTGGCGCGGCGGCCATGACCGGCGGCGAGGTGCGCATCCGCAACGCCGGCCTGGCGCACCTGAACATGGTGGAGCTGGTCTTCAAAAAGCTGGGCGTGTGCTGGCAGGCCGACGGCGCAGACATCCTGGTGCCGGCCGGCCAAACGCTGGCCGTGGTGCCCGACCTGGGCGGCGCCATCCCTGAGATCAAGACCAATGTCTGGCCGGCGTTCCCCACCGACCTGACCAGCATTGCCCTGACCGTGGCCACACAGGCGCGCGGCACGGTCATGTTTCACGACTGGATGTATTCCGGCCGAATGTATTTCACCGACAAGCTGGTGAGCATGGGCGCGCGCATCATCCTGTGCGACCCGTATCGCTGCCTGGTGCAGGGACCGAGCGACCTGCAGGGCGAGCAGTTGGAATCCCCAGACATTCGCGCCGGCATGGCCATGCTGCTGGCCGCGCTGTGCGCCCGCGGCCGCTCGGTCATCCGCAACATCGGCCAGATCGACCGCGGCTACGAGGGCATTGACGTCAAGCTGCGGGCGCTCGGGGCGCAGATCGAGCGCGTCAGCGTGTAAGATCGTGTGGGGGTGTGGGAGTGTGGGGGGAAGAGCAGGGGTACTGGTTTTCGGCCGAATTGGATGACGCGGCCAGACGAACGTCTGGCCGCGTCTCTTTTTGTTCACTCAACCGGCAAACGGGCTACGCCGCCACCGCCACGCACTCTATCTCCACCAACAAACCGCGCGGCAGCGCCGCCACCTGCACCGTGGTGCGAGCCGGCTTGGTCTCGGGGAAGTACTCGGCGTAGACGGCGTTCATCTTGGCGAAGTCGTTCAGGTCAACCATATACACATTGACCTTCACCACCGAGGCCAGGCTGCTGCCGGCCGCTTCCAGCACCGCCGACAGATTCTTCCACACCTGGTGCGTTTCGGCCTCCACGCCGCCGGCGACGATCTGCCCGCTGGCGGGATCAATGCCGCCCTGCCCGGCGGTATAGATGAAGCCGCCGGCGATGATTCCCTGCGAATACGGTCCCAGCGCCTTGGGGGCGTTATCAGTTTGGACGACGACGGGGGCGGAAATGGTCATCAGAATTCTCCTTGAGAATGAAAGACAATTTGAGAGCGGATTGTACATCGAATTGCTGTGATAATCGTTTTCTCAAAGGAGTTCGGCGCAGAGAGTCATGGAAAAATCGGATCGAGCCGAG
>JAYTFQ010000201.1:0-2557 GCA_043734225.1 Anaerolineales bacterium
TGTGGGCCAGCGGCTGCGCGTGCGGCTGGCCAGCACGGATGTGGAACGCGGGTATATCGACTTTGTAAAGGTAAAAGGGTAACGTATGCAAACGAATCAAACGCCATCCACGGAGAAGCCGAAGCTTACGCCACGGATGAAGTATTCCGGCCTGATTGTTCTGGCGGTGATCGTGGCTATCTTTCTGGCGCAGCAGTTCATCCTGCAGCCGCTGCTGTCCAAATCAGCGGAGATCAGCTATAGCGATTTCAAGACCGCGCTGCACGCGGGCAGCCTGACCAGCGTGACGGTCAGCGAAACCCAGATCGCCGGGACCCGCAAAGACGGCTCGGCGTTCTATACCGTGCGGGTGGCGGATACCAATCTGCTGACCGAGCTGGAAGCGCAAAAGGTGGCGGTTCAGGGGGTGGTGACCGACCCCAATGGCGGCTTCCTGGGCACGCTCGTCGGCTGGGTGCTGCCCATCGCCCTGTTCGTTGGGCTGTGGTACTACATGACGCAGCGCATGAAAGGCGGCCCGGGCGGGGCCGGCGGCATCTTCTCGTTCGGCAAGAGCAAGGCGCGCGCCATCCAGGGCAAACAGACCGGCGTCACATTTAAGGACGTGGGCGGCGTGGGCGAGGCCGCCATCGATCTGCACGAGGTGATTGAATTCCTGCAAAACCCGGCGCACTTTCAGCGGCTGGGCGGCAAGATGCCCAAGGGCGTGCTGCTGATTGGGCCGCCCGGCACCGGCAAGACGCTGCTGGCCAAGGCCACCGCCGGCGAGGCCGGCGTGCCGTTCTTTTCGATCAGCGGCGCCGAGTTTGTGGAGATGTTCGTGGGCGTGGGCGCCAGCCGCGTGCGCGACCTGTTTGACCAGGCCAAGAAGGCGGCGCCGTGCATCGTGTTCATCGACGAGATCGATGCCATCGGCGGGCGGCGCGGCGGCGCGGGCGCCATGGGCGTGCACGAGGAGCGCGAGCAGACGCTTAACCAACTGCTGGCCGAGATGGACGGCTTTGAGACCTCGCGCGGGGTGATCCTGATGGCGGCCACCAACCGGCCGGAGGTGCTGGACCCGGCCCTGCTGCGGCCCGGGCGCTTTGACCGGCAAGTGACGGTGGACCTGGCCGACCTGACCGGCCGGGAAGAGATCCTGCGCATTCACGCGCGCGGGGTGACGCTGGCCGCCGGGCTGGACCTGGCCGCCATTGCGCGCATCACGCCCGGCTTTTCCGGCGCGGACCTGGCCAACATCGTGAACGAGGCGGCGCTGATTGCCGCGCGGCGCGAGAAAGCGGCGGTGGAGATCAGCGACTTTGACGAAGCCATCGAGCGGGTGATGGCCGGCTCCGAGCGGCGCACGCGGGTGATGAACCCGCACGAGAAGGAGACGGTGGCCATGCACGAGGCCGGCCACGCCCTGCTGGCCAGCCTGCTGCCAGATATGGACCGGGTGCACAAAGTGACCATTGTGCCCCGCGGCCGGGCGCTGGGCTACACCTGGCAGCGGCCGACCGAAGACCGCTTCCTGCTGAGCGAGCAAGAGCTGCTGTCGCGGCTGATGGTGCTGCTGGGCGGGCGAGTGGCCGAGAGCCTGGCCTTCAACGAGATTTCGACCGGCGGGGTGGACGACCTGACGCGCGCCACGGATGTGGCCCGGCGCATGGTGACCGAATATGGCATGAGCCCGGCCCTGGGGCCGGTGCGGCTGGCGGCCGACCCGCAAACGGTTTACCTGGGCCAGGCAGCCGGCCTGGATGCGCGCGTCAGCCAGACCACCTCGGCCCTGGTGGATGCTGAAACGCGGCGACTGGTGGAAGAATCCGTGACGCGCGCCCGGCAACTGCTGGAGACGCGCCGGACCGCGCTGGACCATCTGGCGGCGCGGCTGTTCGAGAAGGAGACGGTGGAGGCGGACGAGATTGCCGCCATCCTGGCCGAGACCGAAACGGCCGGCAGCAATGGCCACGCGCCGCATGGGGTAACCAGCACGCTGGCTTGAAGTGTGGTATAATCACGAAGTCAACTATCTGGCTTTGCGACCTGACGGCCGCCAATCCTCTTGCGGATTGGCGGCCATTTCTTGCGCCTGGCCCTGCTAAGGAGTAACACATGAACGAGAAATTGTACGTGGGCAACCTGTCGTATCAGACGACGGCGGAAGATTTGCGTCAGTTGTTCGCCCAGGCCGGCACCGTGTCCGCCTGCGACCTGATCACCGATCGGGACACCGGCCAGAGCAAGGGTTTTGCCTTTGTGACCATGTCCACCCAGGCTGAGGCCGAGAAGGCCACCAGCATGTTCAACGCCCATTCGTTTGGCGATCGGGCGCTGACCGTCAACACCGCCAAGCCGCGCGAAGCGCGCTCGGGCGGCGGCGGCGGGTATGGCGGCGGCAATCGCAGCGGCGGCGGCGGCGGCGGCAATCGCGGCAGCGGCTACCGCAACTAGCTGACTGGGCCCCGGCCCACGAAGCTGCTCTCGCGCAACACAGACGGCCCCTCCAGTGGAGGGGCCGATTTGATTCGAAGAGAAGCCCGAAAAAGGGGATGCAGGGCGTAGGGGGCGTTCG